>NZ_DDOP01000049.1:0-89127 GCF_002341725.1 Bradyrhizobium sp. UBA2491 | reverse complement strand
GGCCTGCCGGCAGGCCCTCACCGAGGAGATCGCGATCGCGCCCAGCATTCCGGATATCCATGGCGCCGGCGGCTGCGGCGGCGAGGACCTGGTGCGGCTCGAAGCCATCGTGCTGCCGGACAGGCGCAAGGTCGCGGTCAAGCCGGCGGCGATCCTTCGCTGCAAGATGGCGAGTGCTGTGGCCGACTGGGTTCGCACCGATATTGCGCCGCTGGCCGAGAGGCTTGGCGGCGGGATCAGCAATCTCGACAATTTCGACTCGTTCGAGTGCCGTGGCCGCAATCGCGTCGCCGGCGCGCAGCTCTCCGAGCACGGCCGCGCCAATGCGCTCGACGTGCGCGCCTTCGGGCTCGCCAACGGCAAGTCGATTTCGCTGACCGACCGGGGCGTGCCGCGTGATCTGCGGGAGACCGTACTGCATTCGGTCTGTGCCCGCTTCTCGACGGTGCTCGGTCCGGGCTCGGACTGGTACCATGAGGACCACATCCATCTCGACCTGATCGAGCGTCGCAACAACTACCGGATCTGCCAGTGGAACGTGTACGACCCGCTGCCGCGGGTCGCGCCGCTGTTGCCGGCCGGGCGCCCCGAGGAGGCGCCGCCGCGCGAGGTCGCCGCGAAATCGGATGCGTCCAAGCCCGACGCAGCGAAGGTCGACCACGGCAAGGCCGACGAGCCGGATGCAGCGAAATCAGATGATGCGCCGCCGCCCGAAGGCGCGGCCGAGACCAAGCCGCAGCCAACAAAAAAGCGCCGGCAAAGCCGGCGCCTCTGATCGCGATTGCGATGTAATTCGGATCAGTAGGTGACGTTCGAGCCGCCCTGGAGCGCCATCTGCGGCTTGTAGGGCGAGTCGCCATGCTTAGGCTCCAGCACCACGACGATGGTGCCGAGCTTGACGCGGTTGTAGAGGTCGATGACGTCCTCGTTGGTCATGCGGATGCAGCCGGAGGAGATCGAAGAGCCGATGTATTCCGGCTGGTTGGTGCCGTGGATACGGAACAGGGTGTCCTTGCCGCCCGAGTAGAGATACATCGCGCGCGAACCCATCGGATTGTCCGGGCCGGGGGCCACGAAGGTCGGAACGCCCAGGCGCGAGATTTCGCCGGGGGTCGGGTGCCAGGCCGGCCATTCGGTCATGCTGCCGACCTTGGCAATGCCCGACCAGGCCATGGCTTCCTCGCCGACGGTGATGCCGTAGCGGATCGCCTTGCCGTCGTTCAGCACGTAGTAGAGGTAATGATTGTCGGAATCGACCACGATGGAGCCGGGAGCTTCCTTGCGGTGATATTCGACGATGGCGCGGCGGAACGGTTCGGCGACCGGCGTCTTGACGTAGGTGGTCTTGGCCAGCAGTTCCTTGTCGCGTGGCTTAAAGGCCGCAGTGTTGGTTGCCTCATAGGTCGTGGCCTGCATGCAGCCCGACAACATCAGGCCCGCGGCCAGGATTCCAAGGGTAACTTTGAACGACGACATGATTACGGTCCAATCGAAAATCTGCGTCTCAAAGCGTCAAGATTACGCCCCAAACGCCACGATTCCATTAAGGGCATTATTGCCGAAACCTGCCATTCTTCCCAGAGTTTAGATGGCTTTCCCGCATCGCGGGACGTCGGCTGTGGCTTTTTTGCCGCAAGTCGTCTGGCGCGGGACCGGTATTTGTGCAAACAGGCAACGGTCGCCAAGCCGACTGCCGCGTCACCCCAACCCGGCCACCACAGGATGGATGTCCGGTTAATGTCCCGGTCATGAAGCGCCAGCGAGAATCGCGCTAAGTCCGCAAACCCTGCCGCCCGTCTCGTGGAGCTTGTTAATGCTGTCGGTGTTCGTCCCTACCGATTCCGCCCTCAGGAAGGCCGCCGCTGCCGATCTGACGGGGCTACCCGACAATGCGGTCTGGGTCGACCTCGTGAATCCGACCGTGGAAGAGGACCGGGCCGTCGAGAAGCTGGCGGGGATCGCGGTTCCGACCCGGGAAGACATGCAGGAGATCGAGATCTCCAGCCGCCTCTATATCGAGAACAGCGCCCGCTACATGACCGCGACGCTGATGTGCCAGTCCGACACCGACATGCCGCGGACCACGGCGGTCACCTTCATCCTGACGGGCCACCGGCTCGTGACGGTGCGCTACGACCTGCCGAAGCCGTTCGCGCTGGTCGAGAACAAGCTCGCCCGCAGTTGCGTCCCCGGCATCACCGGCGAGCAGGTGCTGATGGAACTGCTGGATGCAGTGATCGATCGTTGCGCAGATATCCTGGAGCGCTGCGGGGCGGATATCGACCAGGTCTCCCACGACATCTTCGAGCCGGAGAGCGCGCGCCACGGGCACGCCAAGCAATACTCCCAGATCCTGATCGCGATCGGCCGCAAGGGCGACCTGACCTCGAAGGTCCGCGAGAGCCTGGTCTCGATCGGCCGCCTCGTCACCTTCCTGTCCGCCGTGGTCGAAGGCGTGAAATGGTCCAAGGACATGCGCGAACAGCTCAAGACCATGCAGCGTGACGTCGCCTCACTGACCGACCACGCGTCCTATCTCTCCAATAAAATCACCTTCGTGCTCGACGCCATGCTCGGCGTGGTCAATCTGGAACAGAACAACATCATCAAATTGTTCTCGGTGATGGCGGTGGTGCTGATGCCGCCGACCTTGATTGCCTCGATCTACGGCATGAACTTCAAGGTGATGCCGGAACTCGAATGGGCGCACGGCTATCCGCTCGCGCTGGTCATGATGCTCGCCGCGGCAATCGTTCCGTACTGGATTTTCCGGTGGAAGAAGTGGCTCTAGCGCTGTTCCATCCGTCGCGTTTTGGGACGCGTTTTCTGCCTTATTTCCTCTGCTAAAATTTGAGTGTTGCGCTGAACGTTTGGGCGAAACTTGTCTGCGATAACGCCCGCCTCGAAGCCGGAGGACAGCAATGGTTGAGAAGATCATAACGCCACGGCGTAACGTCATCGACTTTGCGCGCTATCAACAGGACCGCGCCGCAGGCAAAGTGCAGGCGATCTCGCCGAGACTTTGCCGCTATTGTGACGCTGCGCTGCTTGATGGCGAGGACGAAGACGAGTGCTCCAGCGCGTTGAACGACATCGCGCTGCGGCGGACCGAGAAGAAGTCACGTCGGTTTTACGCAGACTAGAGGTTGACGCCTCGCAAGGCAGAAGCCTCGTTTGCGCTGTTGCGCCTGCCATCGAAGCAATCCTGGAGTACGGCCGCGGCGGCGGCCGGGATCGCCTCGAACCTCTCCGAAAAATCATCCAGACCAAAGCTCAGACGTGCTGACCACCATTGATGTGGATCTCGGCGCCGTTGACGTACGAGCTGGTTTCCGTGCACAGCACGTAGATGATCTTGGAGACCTCGTCCGGCGTGCCGAGGCGATGCATCGGGATCTGCTGATCGACGATCTTCTCGGTGCCGGGCGACAGGATCGAGGTGTCGATCTCGCCCGGCGCAATCGCGTTGACGCGGACGCCGACGCGGCCGAAATCCGATGCCATTTCGCGTGTCAGCGCCGCGAGCGCCGCCTTCGATGTCGCATAGGCCGCGCCGGCAAACGGATGCACGCGCGAGCCGGCGATCGAGGTGACGTTCACCACCGCGCCCTTGGCGTGCTTCAACTCCTCGATCAATCCGCGCGCGATCATGATCGGGGCGAAGAAGTTGACGTGGAAGACGTGGGTCCAGGTGTCGATGTCGGTGTCCATGGTGCCGAGCCGGCCGCCGCCTGCGGCCTTCGGCGAGATCGCAGCGTTGTTGACCAGCGCGTGCAGCTCGTCGTTATCCAGCCGCCGCCGGATCTCGGAGATCGCCCGCACGGTGTCGTCATGACTGCCGAGGTCGACTTCGATGTGGTCTTCCGGCCCGGCGCCCCAGGGGCAGACCTCCGGAAAGGCATGCCGTGACAGGGTGATCACCCGCCAGCCGGCGGACGAGAACCGGATCGCGGTGGCATGGCCGATGCCGCGGCTCGCGCCGGTCAGGAGCAGCGTGCGGCGCGGTGCATTGGATGGGCGGGGCATCGACGGTTTCTTTCGTTTTCGCCGTGCGCGGCGTTGCGCCGGGGATCGACGTCTCGGTCGTTAGGGGGCAGGACGTCGATGGCCGGGATCATCTTACACGAAGACGCGCTTCGCGCTTTCGCCCTTCCATGACAGCCGCGGATTTTCAGGGATACAGCCGCACCTTCGACCAGGCACTGCCGGCGCCATCGCGGCGGAATTCGATGCGATCGTGCAGGCGGAACGGGCGGTCGTGCCAGAACTCGATGCGCTGCGGCGTGATCCGCCAGCCGCTCCAGCCCGGCGGACGCGGCACCTCGCCGATCACGTATTTCGCGCCGGCCTTGGCGATCGCCTGCTCGAATGCGAAGCGGCTCTCCAGCGGCTGCGATTGCTTGCTGGCCCAGGCGCCGATCTGCGCCTGCTTCGGCCGCGTGGCGAAATAGGCATCGGCCTCGGCATCGGTCACTGGCGTCACCGGCCCGCGGATGCGGACCTGCCGGCGCAGCGATTTCCAGTGAAAGAGTAAAGCGGCCTTAGGATTTGCGGCCAATTCGCGGCCCTTGGCGCTTGCAATGTGGCTGTAGAACACGAAGCCGTCGGCATCGAAGCCCTTCATCAGCACCATGCGCACGTCGGGCAGCCCGTCGGCGTCGACGGTCGACAGCGCCATCGCGTTCGGATCGTTGGGCTCGGACTTGACCGCCTCGGCAAACCATTCGCCGAACAGGGCGAACGGTTCCTCCGCCGCGGTGAAATCACCCGATGTTAACGGTGCCGGGTGTTTGATGGAGGTCGTGTCGGTCATGTTCAGGAGTCCCGATTGCATCCGCCCGCGTCCGAGCGCGCGTTATCAGCCCTATATAGGGCATGGGAGCGCGTTGGCCTATCGGCGATCCGCCGCGCGGGCGCGGCGGTCACGCTGATCCTGATCGGCGTTGGTGCAAGCGGCTGTAGCCTGTCGCGCAGCGACGCTTTCGCCAAGATGGACGACAAGGACGTGACCGGCTCGATCAGCCCGACCCGGGTCAGCATGGCGATGCCGACCGACAGCGATCTGGCCTTCGCCCGCAATGCCGCCTCCGACGTGCTTACCAAGGGCGACAAGGATTCCAGCCAGCCCTGGGAAAATCCCGAAACGGGCGCACGCGGCTCGGTCACGCCGCTGGCCCAGGCCTATTCAGGCGAGGACGGCAAGACGTGCCGGGATTTCCTCGCCAGCTACGTCAATGGAGCCAGCGAGAGCTGGCTGCAAGGGGCTGCCTGCAAGGCTGGACAAGGCCGGTGGGAAATCCGTAGTTTGACACCTTGGAGAAAGTCCTGAGAGTTCCGGCAGAAGCCGGCGCCAGCCTAGTTGCAAAAATGCCACTGAGCCCCCAGATGAGAGGCAAGGTGGGCCCGGATGGGCTCCCAGTCAGGACTGACTTTTTTCCCGTGAAGGAGACGTGACGGATGCGCGACCCCTATGAGGTCTTGGGGGTGCAGCGGAGTGCCAGCGCTGCGACGATCAAGAGCGCCTATCGCAAGCTCGCCAAGAAGCATCACCCGGACAACAACAGCAACGATCCGAAGGCGGCTGCCCGCTTTGCGGAGATCAACACGGCCAACGAGATCGTCGGCGACGAGGACAAGCGCAAGCAGTTCGACCGGGGCGAGATCGATGCCGAGGGCAAGCCGCGCTTCCAGGGCTTCCCGGGCGGCGGCGCCGCTGGCGGCCGCGCCGGTCCCGGCGGGTTCGAATACAGCTTCCGCGGCGGTCCCGGTGGTGGCATGGGCGGCGGCAGTTTCGAGGACATCCTCAACAGCATGTTCGGCAATGCTACGCGGGGCGGTGCCGCGCGCGGGGGGCGAGCCAGTCCGTTTGAGTTTGATGGCGGTGGGGTCGGCGTCGACCTCGATCTTTCCGTCGCCATGACGGTGTCGCTGGAGGAATCGGTCAGGGGCGGCGACGAGCGCGTCCGCCTGCCGAACGGCCGCGAGCTCAATGTCAAGATTCCGCCCGGCGTCAGCGCGGGCCAGCAGATCCGGCTCAAGGGTCAGGGCGACACCGCGCAGGGCCAGCCGCCCGGCGACCTCCTGATCACGATCTCGATCGCGCCGCATCCGTTCTTCAAGGTCGACGGCAATGACCTCAGGATCGATCTGCCTGTGACGCTTTATGAGGCGGTGCTGGGCGGCAAGGTCCGCGTGCCGACGCTCGGCAGCGCGGTCGAACTGTCGATCCCGAAGAACACCTCGAGCGGCCGCATCTTCCGTCTCAAGGGCAAGGGTCTGTCGAAGGCCGGCGCCACTGGCGACCTCTATGTCACGACCCGCATCATGCTTCCCGACGGGAACGATGCCGGGCTCGAGGCATTGATGCAAACGTGGCGGGATCAACACCCCTATAATCCGCGCAGCGATCTCGGCTGACCGCCGAAACCACTTGCGAGACGTCTCGTATCTATCCCCGGGTGCTTCCGGAATAGACACGGGGCATCGCAAGCGGCTTAGAGAACAATCCACCGATGCCCTGATTCTGCGGCGAGCAGGCGATCCGGGCGGCGGAAAAAGGAGTGCGGCCTCGAGAGGGGGACCAGCGCGGTACACAAAACCCCAATCGAGGCCGCGTGCGCCGATCGGCGGATCGGGCGCGCATCATCTTCGCGTGAGCATGCGGTGCGATAATGAGACGTGCCGATGACGCGAATCGAAGTTTTCAATGTCGGAATTGGGACGTTGAGTGAGGCCGGATTCACTTACTCGACACGGCGCGATTTTCGCGAGCGGCATGTCCCGTAGAATTACGGGCGCTCAGCCGCCGCTCTTCTCCATCTGATCGTAGATGGCTTGCGCGACCTGGGTCAGGCGGTCGCGGTCGGTGCTGCCGCTGACGACATAGGCGACGCCGCGATCGGCCCAGAACAGCGCGCCGTCGCTGCCCTGGACCGCGTAGCGCATCTGGGTCGTCTCGGTTTTCGCCTTCGCGGTATAGACGGTGAAGCGCTCACCGGACGTGCTCTCATACATCAGGAACGACGCCGGCCCGCTCGGTCCCGGCAGCAGGCGGCCGCCGACCAGCTTCAGCCCCGTCAGTTCCGGCGCGCGGACGGCCCAGCCGCAGCGTTTGGTCAGCCATTGCTGCAAGTGGTCGCGCTCGCTGCCGGGGACCTCGACCGGGTGGCGGACTTCGACCACGTAGAGCCGATGCGCGTCGAGCGCATCCAGCGTGAAGCTCTGGAAGGTCGAGGGCGTCGCCGAGGCGCCGCGCGCGATCCAGCCGACGCCGCCGCCCGCGACGAAAGCCATCAGCGTCGCTGCCACCGCGCCATAGACCCAGCGGCGCGGCTGCCGCACCAGGCGCTCGAGCTCGAGCCGCTTCGGCACCGCCTCGTCCAGCACGCCGTCGTAGCGCGCATGCAACGTCTCGGCCATCGTCCGCCAGGACTGCACCCGCGCTGCGTCGTCGGGATGTGTGGCAAGCCAGGCCTCGACATCGCCGCGGCGCTCGGCCGGCAGCTCGTTGTCGACATAGGCGTGCAGCTCGTCTTCGGTGACGGGAATGTTCGGGTCGGTCATATCAGTCGTCTCTGCCAAATCCTGTTCGAAAATCCTTGGCGCGTCACGCCGGTCATCGCGCAGTCCATCACTTCACCCGCCGCAGCGCCGGGCGCTGGCCCTCGATCGATGCCCGCACATGGGCGCGCGCGCGAGCGAGGCGGGACATCACGGTGCCGATCGGCACGCCCTGGATGTCGGCGACCTCGCGATAGCTCATGCCCTCGAGCATCACGAGCAGCAGCACCGAGCGTTGCTCCTCGACAAGCGTCGACAGCGCGCGCTCGATGTCGCGTCCCTCGGCCTCGGTGCCGCTGGCGTCGGCATTGTTGTCGAGCAACGGCATCAGGGGCGGCCGCCGCGCCAGCGAGCGCCTGCGGTTCTTGTTCAGATTGGTCAGGATCGTATAGAGCCAGCTCCTGACGTCGCCGCCGAGAAACAGCCGCTCCGAGCGCAGCGCCCGCACCAGCGTGTCCTGCACCAGGTCGTCGGCGATATCGCTGTCACGCGCCAGCGCGCGCGCATAGCGACGGAGCGCCGGAATCATGGCTTCGACACTTTGACGAAACGCGGTCATGTATCCCAGTCTTCGATGGTCTCGGCGGCGCCGACCGCCTTGCTCAGCATAACACCCTCGCGGCGCCGCTATTCCGGCTGCGTCGATCCGCGCGCATGGCGCCCCGGCGCGGACTTATTTGGGCTTGTGGCTGGGCAAACGGCTGGTGTACCTCCGAGCCGAAAAACTCGACGCCTTGCTGCAAGCGCCCGACATCTCGCTGGGCGGGGAATATGGTTACGGGAATGCCGGTGCCAACGATCTACTACATCCGCCACGGCGAGACGACGTGGAATGCCGAAGGCCGGCTTCAGGGCGCGCAGGACATCGCCCTCAACGAGCGCGGTCGCGCCCAGGCGGCGCATGCCGGGCGGATCCTCGCCGGTCTGTTGGTCCGCGACGGCCGTGACAAGGCGACGCTGCCGTTCGTCGCCAGCCCGTTGGTCCGGGCGCGTGCCACCATGGAGCTGGCGCGCGCCGAGCTCGGCCTTGCGCCGGGTGACTACGCGCTCGACGCGCGGCTGCGCGAGATCGGCTACGGGACATGGGAGGGGTCGACCTTGGCGCAGGCGCAGGCGGCGGACCCGGTCGTGTATGCGCGCCGCTTGGCCGAGAAGTGGCAGGTCGCACCGGAGGGCGGCGAGAGCTATGTCGACGTGCAGGCGCGGATGACCGAATGGTACGGTTCGGTGACCTCGGACACGGTCGCCGTCGCCCATGGCGGCACTGCGCGGGCGCTGATGGTGGCGCTCGGCTTCGAGACGCCGGCCTCGGCCGCGGAGCTCTATATCGAGCAGGGCGCGGTCTACGTGTTCAGCGAAGGCAGCCTGCGGAAATATAGTTAAGGGCGTCCGGGCCATCCGCGTCGTTGGGGACGTCCTTGGGGAGCAGGAAACCCGTTTGACGCTGCCGACCCTGCGCGTTACGACACGCCATGTCCTTCAATACTTTCGGCCATATGTTCCGCGTCACGACCTTCGGCGAGAGCCATGGGGTCGCGATCGGCTGCGTCGTCGACGGCTGCCCGCCGATGATCCCTCTGACGGTGGAGGAGATCCAGCACGACCTTGACCGCCGCCGCCCCGGCCAGTCGCGCTTCACCACGCAGCGCCAGGAGCCCGATGCGGTGAAGATCCTGTCCGGCGTGATGGCGCATCCGGAGAGCGGGGTGCAGGTGACGACCGGCACGCCGATCGCGCTGCTGATCGAGAACACCGACCAGCGCTCGAAGGATTATTCCGAGATCAAGGACAAGTTCCGCCCGGGCCATGCCGACTTCACCTATGAGGCGAAATACGGCCTGCGCGACTATCGCGGCGGCGGGCGTTCGTCCGCGCGCGAGACCGCGACCCGCGTCGCGGCCGGTGCGATCGCGCGCAAGGTCCTGCCCGAGGTGAAGGTGCGCGGCGCGCTGGTGCAGATGGGCCCGCACAAGATCGACCGCGAGAAATGGGACTGGGACGAGATCGCCAACAACCCGTTCTTCTGTCCCGACAAGGACAAGGCGGCGTTCTTCGAAAGCTATCTCGACGGCATCCGGAAGAGCGGCTCCTCGATCGGCGCGGTCATCGAGGTCGTTGCCGAGGGCGTGCCGGCCGGTCTCGGCGCGCCGATCTATGCCAAGCTCGACAGCGATCTGGCGTCGGCGATGATGAGCATCAACGCGGTGAAGGGCGTCGAGATCGGCGCCGGTTTCGGCGCCGCCGAGCTCACGGGTGAAGAGAATGCCGACGAGATGCGGACCGGCAACAACGGAACGCGTTTCCTGTCCAACCATGCCGGCGGCGTGCTGGGCGGCATCTCGACTGGACAGCCGGTGGTGGTGCGCTTTGCGGTCAAGCCGACCTCCTCGATCCTGACCACGCGCCGCACCGTCGACCGCAAGGGCGCCGATACCGATATCCTGACCAAGGGCCGCCACGACCCCTGCGTCGGTATCCGCGCGGTGCCGGTGGGTGAGGCGATGATGGCCTGCGTGCTGGCGGATCATTTTCTGCGCGACCGCGGGCAGACCGGGCGCTGATCGGGCCTGTAGGCTGACGTCATCGCGTCACGCGAAGCCGACTAATCTCAGTCATGGCTGGTCGGCTGGCGGCTTCCGTCGCCCTTGGAGGTTCCAATGAACCGGTTGTTCGTTGCGCTGTCCATGATCTGGCTGTCGGCATCGTCATCCGGTCTGGCGCAGAGTCCCAAATCCGCGCAGGCCACGCCAATCCTTGGCGGTGCCTACGCCAGCTCCGTGCGACATCCCGATGTCTTCCTGACCGAGAAAGATCTGATCGATCTGGCGGGGCGGATCAATCAGCTTGGCAGCTATTCGGCGCGGCGCTTCGATCAACTCGCCGGGCAGGTGGCCCGTGATCTTGCTGGCGGCAACAAATGGGATGCCGCTTATTCCGGCTGTAGCACCGACACCTACAATTACGCGTTTTCCTACGAGCCCCAGACAATTCATGGCGAAGACCACGTCCCGGAAGTGCGTGCCGACATGGGGCTTGCCGCAAACCTTGTCCCGCCGCGCGGTGCTGCCGTGGTGGCGTCGCGCCTCGCGCTCTATGCAGCCCTGATGAAGGCGGGGGCGAAGCGGCCGATCAATGCGCCCGACCCGGCTTACGCTGCGGCGGTGGCCGCGAAGATACTTGTCGCCTGGAGCACCTCCGGATTTCGCGACGATCACGGCCGGTTTCGCGAGAATCCGTCGCAATTTTGTGGGGCGGAGGGCAAGTTCGACCAGGCTGCCTTTGCCGGCGTGGGGTTGGTGGTCTCTCGCGGCATTGTCTATTCCGTGCAGGCTGAAGACCTGTTGATGTATGTCGGCACGCTTGGCGATGCAGATGTGACGCGGGTCGAAGCGTTCGATGCCGCGATGTTCGGCCTGCTCCGCAACGCGCTCAACTACAATTTGCAGCTCCACGCGTGGCCCTGCGATCACTACAGCAACCATGCGGCAAACCAGTTGGCAGCGTTGTTGGCGCTCGCGCGCGTTCAGAACAACCAGAGGGCCTTCGTGGCGGTCCTGAACGGCGGCGACGACGCGATCCGTGTGTCGCTGCCCTGGATCGCGTTCTTCCAGCGGGCCGTTTATGGCGCAGCAGATACGCCTAACGGCTGCTATGCCAACAAGGCCACCGATGGCTTTGCGAGCAGGCCGTTCTTCCAGACCCGGGCGGTGGCTTCGGGCGAGATCGACGACCGCTACCGCAATGCAGATCCCGGACAAGGCATCGGATATCCGATGTTCACTCTGGAGCGTCTTTACGATGCGGCCGAAATCCTGCGCAATGCCGGGTTTGATCCCTACGGATATCGTGGAGCGCACAGGCAATCCATTGAGGCGGCTACGCAATACTATGCCTGCCTGGCGAAGGGAGCCGGGTTCGGCGGTGTCGTGACCGCTGCAAATTCCGCTTCCTGTCCCGACGTGGCGCAATATTACGGCAAGATCGTGAGTGGCGTGGACCGGATGCTGGTCATCGGCGCGCTGCGGTTTCCGAACAATGGCTTGGTCGCCAGCCTCGATGCAGCCGCAAGAGCCGCAGCTTCATCCGGTCCGTTCGCCCTGGATGCCATCCTGTTTGGGAAATGGCGGGGGTGAAAGCCACGCACACATTTCCGGATCATCTTCTGGACCCTATATTATAGTGGTGGTCGCTAATGGGGTGCTCGCCTTGGGGAATGCCATGAATGCGTCGGAGCTACGGGACATCATCACATGGATGATCGGCGGCGCACGATCCGCACCGACCCCGCCGCAGATGATGGCCGAATGCTGCGAACGCCTGGTGCGGGCCGGCCTGCCGTTATGGCGCATCGGCGTTTTCGTGCGCACCCTGCATCCCGAGATCTACGGCCGCCATTTCATCTGGAAGCCGGGCGCCGAGGTCGAGACCGGCGCCGTCGATCACAACATCCTCGACACCCCGGAATTTGCCGTCAGCCCGCTGGCGATCGTCCTCAAGCAGGGCGTCGAAGTCCGCGCGCGGCTCGATGATCCAACCAGCACGCGCTTTCCGATCGTCGCGGATTTGCAGGCCGAAGGCGTCACCGACTACATCGCGGTCCCGCTGATCAACACCGACGGTCCGCCCAACGCCTCGAGTTGGACCACCAGGCAACCGGGTGGCTTCACCGACGAGCAGCTCGACGCGATCCGCTCGATCGCCGTGCCGCTGGCGCGCTACATCGAGATCGTCACGCTGCGCCGCACCGCCTCGCTGCTGCTCGACACCTATGTCGGAAACCGGGCCGGCGAACGCATCATGGGCGGCCAGATCAGGCGCGGCCACGCCGACACGATGGATGCCGCGATCTGGCTGTCCGACCTGCGCGGCTTCACCGCGTTGTCGGACCGCCTGCCGGCCGAAACCGTGGTCGAGATCCTCAATCTCTACTTCGATTGCCAGGTCACCGCGATCCGCGAGCATGGCGGCGAGGTGCTCAAATTCATGGGCGACGGGCTGCTTGCGGTGTTCCCGGTCGACGAATATCTCGGTGACGAGGCGCAGGTCTGCTCGCGGGTGCTGGAGGCTGCGCGCGTCTCGCGCGCCGGCGTCGAGGCGCTGCAATTCGCCAATGGCGATGCCGTCGAGCGGTTCCGCTTCGGCGTCGCGCTGCATCTCGGCCGCGTGCTTTACGGCAATATCGGCGGCGGCAACCGGCTCGACTTCACCTGCATCGGTCCCGCGGTCAATCTCGCCGCGCGGCTGGAGAAGATCGCCGGCCGGCTCGGCCGTACCGTCGTCGCCTCCGAGCGCTTCGCCGGTATCCATGATGGCGGCTGGAGCGATCTCGGCGAGTTTCCGATCGCGGGGTTCGCCAAGGCCGAGCGGGTCTACGGCCTGTTCGACGAGGCGCCTGTCGCCGCTGCCGGTTAGCTGCGGTGCGATGTGACTGACACGGACGCGCAGCATCGCCGCGGGATCGTACTGGTCGTCGCGGCCGCGGCGGCCTGGAGCACCGCTCCGTTCTTCACCCGGCTGCTGCACTTCGATTCCTGGACCATCCTGTTCTGGCGCGGGCTGTTCGGCGGCGGCGCGATCGCGCTGTTCCTGGTCGCCATGCAGGGCCGGCGCGGTGTGCGGGACCTCGTCGCGATGCCGTTGAGCGGATGGCTGGTGGCGGGCCTCTCGACCCTGGGCATGGTGACGTTCATTCCGGCGCTGCAACTGACCAGCGTCGCCAACGTCGCAATCCTGATCGCGATGCAGCCGTTTGCAGCGGCGGCGATCGCCTGGCTCTGGCTGCGCGAGCGGGCGCGGCCCGGCACGCTGCTGGCAAGCCTGATCGCGCTCGCCGGTGTGGCCGTCACCGTCAGCGGCGCCGGGGGCATCACGGATTACAGGGGCATCGGCCTTGCCTGCGTGATGGTGCTGGCGATCTCGCTGATGACGGTGGTGATCCGGCGGCACAAGGGTACGCCGATGATCGCAGCCGCAGCGCTCTCGAACTTTCTCGGCAGCGCGGTCAGCTTTCCGCTCGGGCACGGCATCGGCGCGGTCGGGGGCGCCGATCTCGGCGTGCTCGCGATGTTCGGGGCGTGCCAGGTCGGCCTCGGTCTCACCCTGTTCACGGTCGGCTCCAGATTGCTGCCATCAGGGCAGGCATCGCTGATCGCCACCCTCGAGACCCCGCTGATGCCGTTCTGGGTATGGCTCGCCTTCGCCGAGGTGCCTTCGCTCCGCGCCCTCATCGGCGGTGCGCTGGTGATGGGGGCGGTCGTTGCCGACATCGTGGTCAGCCAGCGGACGCAGCCGGCCCGGCCGTGATTGCCGCAAGCGTCGGGTCAGCCGCCGCGGGCATAGGACTGCTTCAGGCCGAAGGTCAGGATCGACAGCGTGATCCATAGCCGCAGCATTGCGAAGCTGAAGATGAAGACGACGTAGACCAGGCTCTTGACCGGCTGGCCCACCGTCGAGGCTTGCCAGAATTGCCAGATCGCGGTGCGCACGAACTGCTGCCCGTAGCCGAGCCCAACTTGGATCACGCCAAGCACGAGCACCGCGGCGCCGAGCCACAACGCGTGTCGGCCGAGTTCCTTGATGGCGGCGAACAACGCAATGCGGCCGCCATTGCCTTCCGCGTTGACGATGATCATCAGCACCAGCGCTGCGATCGCTGCGCTCCAGAACCGGCCGAGATCGGCGCCTTGATCGAACGCCATGCCGTCGAGGCCCCACAGCAGGTGTGGCGCAAACGACGTGAAACCGATCGCGGCGGTGGCGAGTGTGACGATGATGATCACGAGCGCGATCCGCCACAGGATCGACCATGACAGCCTGGTCTGTTCGGCCAGCGTCAATTCGCCGAGCGACGATTGACCTCCGGCAGCCTGGATCGAGTCCCGCGCCGTGGCGAAGAAGGCGAGCAGCACGCAGATGTCGGCCAGCACCAGGGCGGGCACGACCAGGCCGGGCTTGCCGAAGCCGACGATCCGTATCGCCGTCGCCATGACGAGCCAGGGCAAAGCGGGCAGGGGGCGGAATGGGCCGAACGAGGTCTCGGGGCGGGTCTTCCGCAGTGAAAGCTGTTGGCGCAATGCGACGGACATGCCGCGTTCGTGCCATGCGATCCCTAAAGCGGCAGTGGCAGGGATCGCTAAAATGCGCGGCAACGCCTGCGGCAATCTGGCGCTATTCCTCGGGCTCGGTGGTGAAGAGCAGCGGATAGCCCTTGGCGCGGCCGGCGTCGGTGGCGCGGGTCGCCTTGGTCTCGGCGACGTCCCTGGTGAACACGGCGACCACGCAGACGCCGCGCTGGTGCGCGGTCAGCATCACCTTGTAGGCCTGGTCGTCGGTCATGCGGAATTCACCCTTCAGCACGGTGACGACGAATTCGCGCGGCGTATAATCGTCGTTGACCAGGATCACCTTGTGCAGGCGTGGCCGCTCGACCTTGGTCTTCGTCCTGGTTTTCGGCTTGACGACGCTATCGGGCATCGCACTCCCTCGCGATTGCTCCGTAAGAATACCGTCTTCAGGCACATCTTGGAACCGTTCGATTTGCACGGCGTCATTGCGGCAAAGGCACGGCGCGTGTTGCGTCATGCGTGACATCTAACCTGAATGTGAAGGCGAGATGATATCTGCGCTTTTCGCCGCCAGATTTGCGTGTCACCATGACGCGACACGACGGGAGGGCCGCAATGCGCTGGTATGTCTCGATCGGAGCGGTGCTTGTCGCGGGCATGTTGGCCAGCGGCGATGTGGCCGGTGTTGCCGCGCCTGGCCCGGGAACACAGACCGGCCGGGTGGCCGAAAAGGAATCCACGCCGAGCGTCGATATCGAGCTGATCATCGCGGTCGACGTGTCCTATTCGATGGACATGGACGAACTCGCGATCCAGCGCGAGGGCTATGCGCAGGCGATCGTCTCCAAGGAATTCCTGCAGGCGCTGAAGGCCGGCCCGAACGGCAAGATCTCGATCACCTATTTCGAATGGGCCGCCTCCAACGACCAGAAGGTCATCATTCCCTGGCGGGTGATCGACGGCCCTGAATCCGCCGATGCGGTTTCCGCCGAGATCATGAAGACCCCGGTGCGTCGCGCCTCGCGGACCTCGATCTCGGGCGCGATCTATTTTGCGATCCCGATGTTCGACGAGAACCCGCATCGTGGCCTGCGCCGCGTAATCGATATTTCCGGCGACGGACCCAACAACAACGGCACGCCGATCACGCCGGCGCGCGACGCGGCGCTCGAGAAAGGCATCGTCATCAACGGACTGCCGATCATGGTGAAGGAGCCGTCCTATTCGACGATGGATATCGAGAATCTCGATTACTATTACGAAGATTGCGTGATCGGCGGCCCCGGTTCCTTCGTGGTCACGATCAAGGATCGCGAGAAGTTCAAGGAGGCGATCCGCACCAAGCTGCTGCTCGAAGTCGCCGGCCGGACCCCCGATCGCCCGATCGTGCGCACCGCCGAGAAGGAGCCGCGGGTCAGTTGCATGATCGGCGAAAAGATCTGGCAGGACCGCTGGGGACGGTAGTATTTCGTAGGATGGGTAGAGCGCAGCGAAACCCATCATCTCGCCGCGCGGAGAGAAGTCGATGGGTTTCGCTGCGCTCTACCCATCCTACGGTTTCGTTGAAATCTCCCGCAGCTCATTCTCCAGCGTCCGCAGCGTCCGCAACGCAGCCGCGTACTCCGCAGCACCGATCTGGCGCCAGAGCTCGGCAACGCGTCCGGCGAGGCCGCGAACCGTCAACGGAAAATCCGCCGCCTGCACCAGCGCGCCCTTCTCGTTGATCAGATACTGCCCGTTCAGCGCGAACAGCACCTGCGCGATGCAGGCCAAGGCGCGATAGGCGCAACCGGCGACATGCGTGCCGTCGCCACGCGGTACGGCAAGCTCGGCATTGTCGATCGCGAACCGGATTTCCCATTGAAAGCGCCGCAGCAGCGCGTCGCGCAGCGCCGGCGGGTAGGGCACCGTCTTAGCCTGCATCGCCGCGACGACGCCTTGGGGATCGTGCAGAACGCGGCACAGCGCGACCTCGCCCATCCAGATCGCCGAGCAGAAGCCGTGCGGATGGCCCGGCTGGTAGTGCATGCCGATCTCGCCGTTCCGGCAGGCGTCGAGGACAGCCGTGACCTGTTCGACGCTGCGGTAGAGCAGGTCGACCTTGTGGCCGCCGATCGCAAGCCAGGCGCCGCCGACGATCCATGGTCCCCATTCGCCGACCGGCGTCACATGCACAGCAGCGGGATCGTCTACCAGACCTTGCACGACCATGCGCAGCCGCTCGGTGTCGACAGGAGCGGCCTCCGCAAAATAAAGGCCGAGATCATAGTCGGAGGTTTGATGCGCCGTGCCGCGCGCCCGCGAGCCGCCGAGCACGACGGCAGCGACGCCTGGAACGGCGGCGAGGACGGGAATGATGCGCGCGAGCAGCGGGTCGTGGGACATGCTCGGCGGATTATAGCGAGGATACCGCGCGCCGCGATAGAAGCGGCGGCGCCTCAGCGCGCGAACCGCGCCACCAGCTCGACATGCGGGGTATGGCGGAACTGGTCGACGGGGGTGACATCGGCGATCTTGTAGCCGCCGTCGATCAGGATTTTCGCGTCGCGCGCAAACGTCGCGGCATTGCAGGATACCGCAACGATCACGGGCACCTTGCTCGCCGCCAGCTGCGTGACCTGGGCCTGCGCGCCCTGCCGCGGCGGATCGAACACGACGGCGTCATAGTCGCGCAATTCCTGCGGCATCAGCGGGCGACGGAACAGGTCGCGCGCCTCGGCCTTCAGCGGCTTCAATCCCGGCGTCGTTTGCGCCGCCTTCTGCAACGCCGTGATCGCGCCGGCGTCGCTGTCGAAGGCCGTCACGCGCGCCTTCTCCGCAAGGCGCAGCGCGAACGGGCCGACGCCGCAGAACAGATCGGCGATATGCTTGGCGCGGCCGCATTGCGCGCGGACCAGCGCCGCCAGCGTCTCCTCGCCCTTGACGGTCGCTTGCAGGAACGAGCCCGGCGGCAGCACGACCTTGGCATTTCCGATCGCCACGTCAGGAGAGCCGCGTTGCAGCACCAGCTCGCCGTGCCGCGTCAGCCGCGCCAGCCGGTGCTTCTCCGCGACGCGCGACAAGGCACTGATCAGGCCGGTCGGCAGCGCGCCGGAACCGCGCACATCGATATCGAGGCCGTTCAGGGTCGCGGTCACCTGGATGTCGAGCGGTTTGCCGATCGCAATCAGCGGCTCGGCGGTGGCCCATGCCGCCTCGATCGCGCCGTCGAGCGCGGGATCGAGGATCGGACAGCGGTCGACCGGGATGATGTCGTGCGATCCTGCCGCGGCGAAGCCGACCTTGAGGACATCTTGGGTGGCCATGCGCCCGTGCAGCGTGATGCGGCGGCGGCCCGCGCCATGGGCGTCGAGCAATGGTGCGACGTCGGCCGCGATCTTCGCCTGCGCCAGCGTCTCGACCACGATGTTGCGCTTCCAGGCCTGATAGGGCGCTTCGCTCCAGTGCTGGATCGCGCAGCCGCCGCAGACGCCGAAATGTGGACAGAACGGCGCGATCCGCTCCGGGCTTTCCTGTGTGACGCGCAGCAACCGCCGCCGGTCGGGATGGTTGCCGGGGACGTCCTCGACCTCGACGGTTTCGCCGCCGAGCGTGTAGGGCACGAAGACCGACTGCGTGCCGTCGAGCGCGACGCCGTCGCCGCGGTGGCCGACATGGTCGATGGTGAGGACTTCAGCCACGGCGTGCGCCGAGGAAGAATTCGATATTGCCGTCGCCGCCCGATATCGAGGACGGAAACACCTGGATGTCGGTGCAGCCGAGCGAGGCGGCAAAGGCGGCGATATCGTCGCAGATCTCCTGGTGCACCATCGCGTTGCGGATGACGCCGCGCTTGGAGTGTTTGCGCGCCGCCTCGAACTGCGGCTTGATCAGCGCCAGCAGATGCATCGGGGCCGCGGCCAGCGACAGCGCCACCGGCAGCACCAGCTTCAGCGAGATGAAGCTGACATCGATCACGACGACGTCGGGCCGCGCCGGCAGGCGCTTGCCCTCGAAATTCCTGATGTCGGTCTCCTCCATGGAGACGATCTTCGGATGGCCTTGCAGCGAGGAATGCAACTGGCCGTGACCGACGTCGATCGCGAATACGAGGCTCGCGCCGTTGGCCAGCAGCACCTCGGTGAAGCCGCCGGTCGAGGCGCCGACATCGAGGCAGACATGACCCTCGACGTCGATCGGATAGTGCTCGAGCGCGCCAGCAAGCTTGACGCCGCCGCGCGAGACATAGGGATGCGCCGGCTCGGCGGTCAGCGCAGCGCCGGGCGCCACGATCTCGGATGCCTTTGCGATTGGCTTGCCGTCAGCCGTCACGAGGCCGGCGTCGATGGCCGCGCGCGCCCGTGCCCGGCTTTCGAACAGGCCGCGTTCGACCAGCAGCACATCGATGCGCTTGCCGGCCGACGGCTCGTCGTCGCCCGCCTTGCTCACTTGGTGCCCTGCCGGCGCTGCGCCGCGGCGAGCCGCACGCAGGCCTCGAAGGACGTGAGGTCGTGCCAGAGGTCGGCCGCGGGCTCGCGCGGCGTCACCAGCGGACTGCCGTGCAGGTCGAGCGCGTGCATCATCATCAGATTGTCAGGCAATCCAAACTCTTCCACCGTCAGCCCCTCCGCGTCGATCAGGCGTCCGTCGGGCGCCGGCACCACCTGCTGTAGCCGCGCCACCCGATTGGCGTAGGAGGTGGGATCGTTCGAATAGGCGAGGCACAGCTTGCCGCGTCCCGCCATGTAACCGAGTTCGTAGACGGTGCCTGCGTCGGCACTGGGGCCGCGAAACGGCGTCAAATTGGCGATGATGGCGTCGGCCGACTCCATCATCGCCTCGTTGCTTTTGAAAATGGTAAGCGAAGCGCCGGCAGTCGTGGGATTGATGCTGTTGTCGAGCGGATACAGCCCGGTCAGCCCGTGATAGGCACACACCTCCGCCTTGCGGCGTCCGATCTCCACGGCATCCGGCAGGAA
Source organism: Bradyrhizobium sp. UBA2491 (assembly GCF_002341725.1). Lineage (NCBI taxonomy): Bacteria > Pseudomonadati > Pseudomonadota > Alphaproteobacteria > Hyphomicrobiales > Nitrobacteraceae > Bradyrhizobium > Bradyrhizobium sp. UBA2491. Next base: position 69,545 of record NZ_DDOP01000049.1, on the reverse strand, counting down.
TACGTCAGGACCTGCCAGATAGACTCTCATGGACTTGCCCAGGACAAGATCGACTTGAAACCTCTCCCTTTGGGAGAGGCGCGGGTGAGGGGTTATGCTCTTTCGTGGGACCTCACCCCCTCACCCGGATCGCTCGCGCGATCCGACCTCTCCCCGGCGGGGAGAGGTGGAAGGCGATTACGCGAGCTTGACGGTCTCGGTCTTGTAGTCCTTGCCGAGGGTTTCGAACACCTTGGCAACGATGCTCTTGGCGTCGAGACCCGCGCGGGCATACATCGCCGCCGGCGTGTCGTGGTCGAGGAACACGTCGGGCAGCACCATCGAGCGGAACTTGAGCATGCCGCTATCGAGCATGCCGTGGTCGGTCAGGAACTGCACCACATGCGAGCCGAATCCGCCGACCGAGCCTTCCTCGATCGTGATCAGGATCTCGTGGTCGCGCGCCAGCTTCAGGATCATGTCCTCGTCGAGCGGCTTCATGAAGCGCGCATCCGCGATCGTGGCGGAGAGGCCGTGCGCGGCGAGCTCGTCGGCCGCCTTCTCGCACTCGGCGAGGCGGGTACCGAACGACAGCAGCGCGACCTTCTTGCCCTCGCGGATGATGCGGCCCTTGCCGACTTCCAGGGGAATGCCGACTTCCGGCATCTCGACGCCGCGGCCTTCGCCGCGCGGATAGCGCAGCGCGCTCGGGCGATCGTTGATCGCGACCTGGGTCGCCACCATGTGGACCATCTCCGCCTCGTCGGAGGCCGCCATGATCACCATGTTGGGCAGGCAGCCGAGATAGGCGTTGTCGAACGAGCCGGCATGGGTCGCGCCGTCGGCGCCGACCAGGCCGGCGCGGTCGATCGCGAAGCGGACCGGCAGGCTCTGGATCGCGACGTCATGGACCACCTGGTCATAGCCGCGCTGCAAGAAGGTCGAGTAGATCGCGCAGAACGGCTTGTAGCCTTCGGTGGCGAGGCCGGCGGCGAAGGTCACGGCATGCTGCTCGGCGATGCCGACGTCGAAGGTGCGATCCGGGAACGCCTTGTTGAAAATGTCGACGCCGGTGCCCGACGGCATCGCCGCGGTGATGGCGACGATCTTGTCGTCCTTCTGGGCTTCCTTGACCAGGCTCTGGCCGAACACGTTCTGGTAGGCCGGCGCGTTCGGCTTGGCCTTGGCCTGGGTGCCGGTCGCGACGTCGAACTTGACGACGGCGTGATACTTGTCGGCCGAGGCTTCGGCCGGGCCATAGCCCTTGCCCTTCTGGGTCACGACGTGGACCAGGATCGGCCCGGTCTCCATGTCGCGGACGTTCTTCAGCACCGGCAAGAGATGGTCGAGATTGTGACCGTCGATCGGGCCGACATAATAGAAGCCGAGCTCCTCGAACAGCGTGCCGCCGTCCATCATGAAGCCGCGGGAATATTCCTCGACGCGGTTGGCGCGGTTGGCGAGGATCTTGGGCAGGCGCTTGTTGATCTGCTTGGCGGCCTCGCGCAGCGAGCGGTAGGTCTTGCCGGAGTACAGGCGCGACAGATAGGCGCTCATCGCACCGACCGGCGGTGCGATCGACATGTCGTTGTCGTTGAGGATCACGATCAGGCGCGAGTTCATCGCGCCGGCGTTGTTCATGGCCTCATAGGCCATGCCCGCTGACATCGCACCGTCACCGATCACGGCGATAACGTTGTTCTTGCCGCCCGAGAGATCGCGCGCCACAGCCATGCCGAGGCCGGCCGAAATCGAGGTCGAGGAGTGCGCGGCGCCGAACGGATCGTAGTCGCTCTCGGTGCGCTTGGTGAAGCCGGAGAGGCCGCCGCCGGTGCGCAGCGTGCGGATGCGGTCGCGGCGTCCGGTCAGGATCTTGTGCGGGTAGGCCTGGTGGCCGACGTCCCAGATCAGGCGGTCGCGCGGGGTGTCGAAGATGTAGTGGATGGCGGTGGTCAGCTCGACCACGCCGAGGCCGGCGCCGAAATGGCCGCCGGTCACCGACACGGCGTCGATGGTTTCCTGGCGGAGCTCGTCGGCAACTTGCCGCACCTGCTCGACCTTCAGCTTGCGCAGGTCATCCGGCGTGCGAATAGTGTCAAGAAGCGGCGTTTTACTAAATGTGGTCACAGCGAATTTCCAATTTTTGCCTGTCGGAACGAATCGCCCGACGCGAGATGGGTTGGCGCGCTCACCGCGCAGCGAATGCCAGACACTGGGTGCCGCCCCGGCAGGCCGGTGCCTGGTTGTAAAGCTAGATTCACTCCGGATTGGACCACGTGATATGCATCACCTTGGTCGCTCTTCACCCGTCCCGGTTCAGTTTTGTCGAACCATTTGAGATGCTTGCCGCCCGAAGAATCCGGGCCGCCCGCCACCCTCAAATGCCCATAGAACTGGAAGCATTACACCAAAGCCGTAGCCAAAGCCAACCCGCTAGGGGCGCTGGGTTCCTATGCTTTGTATTAAAAAAGCCAGTCTTTTCAATGCTTGGGGCTGATGATGGGTTCCATGTCGCCCAATTTAACGGCAGCCGGCTGGTCTGGATCGGCCTGATCCGGGACTGCGGCCGGCCGCCACGGTCGGCCCGTAGTCCCACGGATTGCTGGCAATGCGCAGCAATAATCGGCCGCCACTGCGGACATTCTGTCGCATGATCGTGCCGGTTGTCGCCGCGCGGCGCTACTGCACGTCGAGCGGCTCGGTGCCGGTCGCCTGACCCGAGGCGTCGGTGGTGATCTTGTCGACGCGGGCCTCGGCCTGGCGCAGCAATTCCTCGCAGCGCCGCTTCAGCGCTTCGCCGCGCTCATAGATCGTGACCGATTCCTCAAGCGGGACCTTGCCGTCCTCGAGCCGCTTGACGATGGATTCGAGTTCCTCGATCGCGCGCTCGAACGACAGCTTCTTGACGTCGGCTTGGGTATTTTCGGCCATCTCGTGTTCCCGACTGCGCACGTATCTGTGCGCAGAATCAATCGAATTTTTGCGAGCTTATTGTGGCGGGGTTTTACGCGCCCATCAATGCGGTGACGTGAGATGCCACCGACTCTTTCAGGCCCTCGAGATCGTAGCCGCCCTCCAGGACGGAGACAACGCGGCCGCCGGCGCTCTTGTCGGCGAGATCCATCAGCTTGCGCGTGACCCAGCCGAAATCCTCGCCCGTCAGGTTGATCGAGGCCAGGGGATCGCGGTGATGCGCGTCGAAGCCTGCCGAGATGACAACGAGCTCCGGGGAAAACTTCTCGAGCTGCGGCAGGATCAGGTTCTCGAACGCGGCGCGGAATTTGGCACCGCCGTCGCCGGGCGCCAGCGGCGCGTTGACGACAGTATCGTGCTCGCCGCGCTCGCCGGCGGCTCCGGTGCCGGGAAACAGCGGCATCTGATGTGTCGAGCAGTACATCACGGTCGGATCGGCCCAGAAGATGTCCTGCGTGCCGTTGCCGTGATGGACATCGAAATCGATCACCGCGGCGCGCTTGATGCCATATTTGCGCTGCGCGTGGCGCGCCGCGATCGCGGCATTGTCGAAGAAGCAGAAGCCCATCGGCGTCGACTTCTCGGCGTGATGGCCCGGTGGCCGAACCGCGACGAAGGCGTTCTGGTGCTTGCCTTCCATCACCGCATCGGTGGCGGCCACCGCGCCGCCGACGCCGCGCATCACGGCTTCCCAGGTTCCGGGCGACATCGAGGTGTCGCCGTCGATGTAGATCATCCCGGAGGTCGGCGCGATGTGGCGCAACTCGCCGACATAGTGTTCGCCATGGCAGAGCAGCACGGCGTCGAGGTCGCCTTCCGGCGCGAGGTCGCGCACCAGTGCCTTGAAGCGATCCTCTCCCAACACCTCGGCGACCGCGCGCAGCCGATCGGGACGTTCGGGATGTCCGGGAGGGGTCAAATGGTTGAGGCAGGCGGCGTGCGTCAGAAGCAGTGTCATACAAATTCCCGGCGCAAAGGAAGCGCGTGCGAGGACGGGTCTAATCTAGGCCCTTAGCGGCCGTCCGGAAAGGCCCGACTTTATCTCCCGATCCTGCCCTTCCAATGCCGGGCTCCGTCCGCGTCGTTGCGAGGAGCGAAGTGACGAGGCAATCCATGCCTCCGCTCGCTTGGTCGAATGGATTGCTTCGCGGAGCCGGTTATCGGGCGGCGCTTTGCGCCAACCCGTTGGCTCGCAATGACGGGAAGGGATACGTTCCGCGGCGTCGTCTTGCTCAATTGATCCGCTCGACCCGCTTTCCTGCGGCCGGGCCGACCGGACTGTTGGCCTTGAAGTAGGCATACAGCGCATCGACATCGTAGATGCCGAACTGCTGCGCCGTTCCCGCCTTGAACACCGTGAAGCCGTCGCCGCCCTCGGCGAGATAATTGTTCACGGTGACGCGATAGCTCGCGGCGGGGTCGATCGGCTTGCCGTCGAGCGACATCCGTTCGGCGACGATGCGCGCGCCGTCGGGCTTGTTCGCATCCCACGCGTAAGCGAACCCCCTGGAGACCTGGAGCGCGCGCGGGCGCTTCGGGTCGGCCCATTGCTGTTCCAGCGCGTCCTTGAGCTGCTTGCCGGTCAGCGTCATCGTCACGAGCTGGTTGCGGAACGGCTGGCTTGCGAAGATGTCGGCGTAGGTCACCGCGCCGTCCTCGCGCCTGGTGATGTCGGTGCGCACGCCGCCGGGATTGGTGAAGGCGATCACCGCGCCGCCGTTCGGCTCGGCGCTCGTCGCGAGCAACTGCGCATCGGCGACGATGTCGCCGAGCACGCTCTCGCCGGTCTCGGCGGGCGTAAGCGACAGGGTTTCCGTGACCGAGCCTGCCGGACGGTTGGCGATCGGCGCGGCGAGCCGGTCATAGGACTCCAGCAGCGCGCTTTGCTCGTGGTCCTTGGCCGTGCCAGCGATCCGCACGATGGTGTTGTCGGCCTTGGCACTGATCACGTCGTGGGTCTTCGGATCGAGCTGAAGATCGATCGCGGTGACCAGCGTGCCGTATTTGTCGCCTGACGTGACCAGCCGTCCGTCGATCTCGCAAATATAGGCCTGATGGGTGTGGCCGGAGATCACGACGTCGACCGCCTTGTCGAACTTCTTGACGATGTCGACAATCGGTCCCGAGATGCCGGGACATTCGTTGTAATTGCCGATGGGAAAGCCGCCTTCGTGGATCAAGACGACGATCGCCTCGACGCCTTTCGCCTTCAATTCGGGGACCAGCGCATTGACGGTCTCGGCCTCGTCGCGGAAGTCGAGGCTGGCGACGCCGGCCGGCGAGACCAGGTTCGGGGTGTTCTTCAGCGCGAGCCCGATGAAGGCCACCGGAATGCCGTCGAATTCCCTGATCTCGTAGGGTGGAAACACCGTCTTGCCGGTGCCCTTGTCGAAGGTGCTCGCCGCCAGATAGTGGAATTTGGCGCCCGTGAACGGGTGCGGTCCCTGGCATTTGTCGACCGGGTGGCAGCCGCCGTTCTGCATCCGCAGCAGCTCGTCCTTGCCCTCGTCGAATTCGTGATTGCCGACCGAGGAGATCGCAAGGCCCATCATCGAGAGCGATTCGATGGTCGGCTCGTCATGGAACATGGCCGACAGAAACGGGCTCGCGCCGATCAGGTCGCCGGCCGCGACGAAGATGTTGTTCTTGTGTCCTTCGCGCAGCTGCTTGACGACGGTGGCCATCCGCTCCGAGCCGCCAGCGGGCACCATGATCTTCTTGGTCGCATCAGCGGGGTCGGTGATGTGGATGCCGCCCGGCGGCGGCCGCAGATAGCCGTGGAAGTCGTTGATCGCGAGGATGCGCAGGTCGACCGGCGCGGCGCCCTGCGCCAGGCTGGGGCTTGCTGCGGCCAGTTCGAGCGCGCACAGCGCGGCGAGAAATGTCAGGCGGGGCTGTCTCATGACCTGTCCATGGAACACACGATCATGGCGCGACGCCACTACAATTTTGCGACGCTTCGTTTCAATCCCGACGCTTCGTTCAATCCTTCGTGCGCGCCATGAACGCCTTGAAGGCGCCGATCGCTTCCTTGGAGCGCATCCGTTCGCTGAACAGATGGTTCTCCTGCTCGATGCGGCGGGTGACGTCCTCCGGCGGCAGCCGGATCAGCCGCCGCGAGATCGCCACCGCCTCGGCCGGCAGCGCGCAGATCTCGCGCGCCACCTTGTGCGCCTCGACCTCGGCATGGCCCGGCGCCACCACGGTGTTGACGAAGCCGGCGACACGGGCGTCATCGGCCGACATGGTGCGGCCCATCACCAGCATCGCGAAGGCACGTTGGTGGCCCATCGTCCGCGGCATCAGCAGGCTGGAGGCACCTTCCGGCACCAGGCCGAAATTGGAGAATGGCGTCGAGAACAGCGCGGTCTTGCTGGCCAGCACATAGTCGCAGTGGAACAGCATGGTGGTGCCGATGCCCATCGCGACGCCGTCGACCGCGGCGATGACCGGTTTCACATTATGGGCCAATGAATACAGGAACCGGACCAGGTCGGAGGCGGGCGGCGTCTCGCCGGTCGAGGTGCCTTGCGCGAGCATGTCCTCGATGTCGTTGCCGGCGGTGAATACGCCGGAGCCGCCGGTGATGATCAGGCAGCGGATCTTCGGATTGTTCTGTGCCTTGTCGATCGCGTCGCTGATCGCGCGAAACATCTCTTGGGTAATCGCGTTCTTTTTCTCGGGCCGGCGCAGCCGGATCACGCGGGTGGCGGCTTCGTCGGTCACTATGACATGCGCAGTCATCAGCCAGTTCCATGGGGTCGGCGGGCGGTGGGGTTCGTGACGGCATCCTACATGATCCTGCGCAAGCCCAAAGCGATCCGTACAGCCGGCAATTGGACCGGATTGCGCAATTATGTCGCGCATGGGCGGTCCCCAAGCCCCATGCATTCATGAGCCCCATCGATAGGTGCATGCAGATTTCGGGACCTAACGCGTTCATCACCGCACGCCTAGCTGTCGCCGAGTGTGCCGGCCCCGGGTGATGACGCGAATTGAAACACCCGGCCGGTCTGCAAGTTGGAATGCATCACGACGATGGAGAACGGTATGCCAAGGCGCAGTCCAGGACCTGGTGGTCCCATTGGTCTGGAACTTTCCCGGCGCGAACTCTTGATCGCCGGCGCAGGCACGTTGGCGACGCCAGCCTTTGCGACCGAGATTCCGCGTCCGGTGCGCGCGCAAGGTCCGTCAGCCCCGAGCGGAGCCCCCGCGATGATGAAAGTATCCTTCAACGTCAACGGCAATGCGCATGCCCTCGAGATCGACACCCGGACCACGCTGCTCGACGCGCTGCGCGAGCATCTGAAGCTGACCGGCAGCAAGAAGGGCTGCGATCACGGCCAGTGCGGCGCCTGCACGGTGATGGTGAATGGCCGCCGCATCAATTCCTGCCTGTCGCTCGCGGTGATGCATGAGGGCGACAGTGTCACCACCGTCGAAGGGCTCGGCACGCCGGACCGGATGCACCCGATGCAGGCGGCCTTCGTCAAGCATGACGGCTATCAATGCGGCTACTGCACGCCGGGCCAGATCTGCTCGGCTGTCGCTGTCCTCGCCGAGGTCAGGGCCGGCATTCCAAGCCATGTCAGCGCCGATCTCACGACGCAGCCGCAACTCACCAACGCCGAGCTGCGCGAGCGCATGAGCGGCAACATCTGCCGCTGCGGCGCCTATTCCAACATCGCCGAGGCGATCACCGAGGTTGCCGGGAGGGATGCATGAGAGCCTTTACCTACGAGCGCGCGCGCACCGCGCGCGAGGCGGCGGCTGCGGCCGCGCGCACCAGCGGCGCCAGGTTCATCGCCGGCGGCACCAATCTGCTCGACCTGATGAAGCTCGAGATCGAGACGCCTGCGCATCTGATCGACGTCAACGGGCTTGCGCTGGACAAGGTCGAGCCGACGCCGGACGGCGGCCTGCGGATCGGCGCGCTGGTGCGTAACACCGATCTCGCCGCCGATGCGCGGGTGCGGCGCGACTACGGCTTGCTGTCGCGGGCGCTGCTGGCCGGTGCATCCGGCCAGTTGCGCAACAAGGCGACCACCGCCGGCAATCTGCTCCAGCGCACGCGCTGTCCTTATTTCTACGACACCAATCTGCCCTGCAACAAGCGCAAGCCGGGCAGCGGCTGTGCCGCACTCGGCGGCTTCAGCCGGTCGCACGCGGTAGTCGGAACCAGCGATGCGTGCATCGCCACCCATCCAAGCGACATGGCGATCGCGATGCGCGCGCTCGATGCCAAGGTCGAGACGATGCGGCCGGACGGCACGACGCGCAGCATTCCGATCGGCAAATTCCACCGGTTGCCGGGCGACACACCCGAGATCGAGACCAATCTGGTGCCGGGCGAATTGATCACGGCGGTGGTGCTGCCGCAGCCGGTCGGCGGCGCGCACATCTATCGCAAGGTGCGTGACCGCGCCTCCTACGCCTTTGCACTGGTGTCGGTCGGCGCCGTCGTGCAGCGCGACGGCAGCGGGCGCGTCGCGCTCGGCGGCGTCGCGCCGAAACCCTGGCGCGTCGAGGCGGCTGAGGCGGAGATGCCGCGCGGCGCCAGGGCCGTCACCGCAAGGCTGCTCGCCGGCGCCAGGCCGACGCAGCAGAATGCATTCAAGCTCGCGCTGGTCGAGCGCACGCTCGATGCGGTGCTGGCGGAAGCGAAAGGCTGATCATGAGATTCGACACACCCGCCACCGAGAATCCGATCGACCAGCTCAGGATCATCGGCAAGCCCGTCAGCCGCATCGATGGTCCGCTCAAGACCACCGGCACGGCGCCCTACGCCTATGAGCGCCACGACGTCGCGCCGAACGCAGCCTATGGCTATGTCGTCGGCGGCGCGATCGCCAAGGGACGGATCACCGCGATGGACGTTGCGGCGGCAAGGTCCGCGTCCGGCGTGCTTGCGATCGTCACCGCCGAGAACGCCGGCAAGCTGACCAAGGGCGATCTCAACGTCGCTCTTCTGCTCGGCGGCCCGGAGATTCAGCATTACCATCAGGCCATCGCGGTGGTGATCGCCGAGACCTTCGAGCAGGCGCGTGCCGCGGCGCAACTGGTGCGCGTCGACTATGCGCGCAGCGACGGCGCCTTCGATCTCGCCGCGGTCGCCGAGACCGGCAAACCGGTCGCCGGCTTCGGCGGGCCGCCCGACACCGCGGTCGGCGATTTCGCCGCGGCCTTCGCCTCGGCCCCGGTCAAGCTCGACGCGACCTACACCACGCCGGACGAAGCCCACGCCATGATGGAGCCGCACGCCTCGATCGCCGCGTGGAATGGCGACAGGCTCACGCTCTGGACGTCCAACCAGATGATCGCATGGAACGCGGCCGACCTGGCGAAGACCCTCGGTATGCCCAGGGATAAGGTCCGGCTGGATTCGCCCTTTATCGGTGGCGGCTTCGGCGGCAAATTGTTCCTGCGCGCCGATGCGCTGCTCGCGGCGCTCGGCGCCCGCGCTGCCGGCCGACCGGTCAAGGTCGCGCTGCAGCGGCCATTGATTTTCAACAACACCACGCATCGTCCGGCCACGATCCAGCGCATCCGGATCGGCGCGACCAAGGACGGCAAGATCACCGCGATCGGCCATGAGGGTTGGTCCGGCAATTTGCCGGGCGGCAAGCCCGAGACCGCAGTCAACCAGACACGGCTGCTCTATGCCGGTGCCAACCGCATGACCGCGACGCGGATGGCGATGCTCGATCTGCCGGAAGGCAATGCGATGCGCGCGCCCGGCGAAGCGCCCGGCATGATGGCGTTGGAGGTCGCGGTCGACGAACTGGCCGAAAGCCTCGGCATCGACCCGATCGAGCTCCGCATCCTCAACGACACCCAGGTCGATCCGGAAAAACCCGAGCGGCGCTTCTCGCAGCGCGCGCTGACCGAATGCCTGCGCACCGGCGCTGAGCGTTTCGGCTGGGGCGCGCGCAACGCCCAGCCGGGACGCGTGCGCGACGGGCGCTGGCTGGTCGGCATGGGGGTCGCGGCCGCGTTCCGCAACAATCTGCTGACCAAGTCGGCCGCTCGCGTCCGTCTCGACAAGAGCGGCGTCATCACCGTCGAGACCGATATGACCGACATCGGCACCGGTTCCTACACCATCATCGCGCAGACCGCTGCCGAGATGATGGGAGTTTCGATCGAGCAGGTCAGGGTCCGCCTTGGCGATTCCGAGTTTCCGGTCTCTGCCGGATCGGGCGGCCAATGGGGTGCCAACAATGCGACCTCGGGCGTCTATGCTGCCTGCGTCAAGCTGCGCGATGCGGTGACGCAGAAGCTTGGCTTCAACTCGGCCGAGGCCAGTTTCTCCGACGGCAAGGTCACGGCAGGCAATCGCAGCGTGCCGCTGGCGGAGGCCGCGGGCGAGGACGGACTGTCGGCCGAGGACGGCATCGAATATGGCGATCTCGACAAGACCTACCAGCAGTCGACGTTCGGCGCACATTTCGTCGAGGTCGGCGTCGATGCCGCGACCGCTGAGATCCGCGTGCGGCGGATGCTTGCTGTTTGCGCGGCGGGCCGCATCCTCAATCCGAAGACCGCGCGCAGCCAGGTGATCGGCGCGATGACGATGGGCGTCGGTGCTGCCCTGATGGAAGAGCTCGTGGTCGACAAGCGCCACGGCCTGTTCGTCAACCACGACCTCGCCGGCTACGAAGTGCCGGTTCATGCCGACATTCCGCATCAGGAATTGATCTTCCTCGACGAGACTGATCCGATGTCGTCGCCGATGAAGGCCAAGGGCGTCGGTGAGCTCGGTATCTGCGGCGTTGCGGCCGCCGTCGCCAACGCGGTCTACAATGCGACCGGCATTCGGGTGCGCGACTATCCCATCACGCTCGACAAGCTGCTTGCGCAGATGCCGGAGCCGGTCTGAAGCGTGGCGTTAGCGGGAGTCCGCGTTCTCAGCCTCCCCACACGGTGGCTTCGCGCCAGCCAAGTTCGTTGAACTCCGCCGCCCGCAACGGGGCTTCGCCGGCGGCGAAGAATTCGTCGAGCTGCGGCGGCTTGACGGTGGTTTCCGATAGCATCGCATGGGCCTGCCCACGATGATGGATCTGGTGCTGGAACAGATGCATCAGCAGGCGGTCGCGCCGCTCGGTCTGCACTGACGTGTCGCGATTGACCTTGACGTCCTCATCGAGCCGCTCCGCCGTCAGCGCGTCGCAGTGAACGATCAGCCGCTGGTCGATCGCGCGTTGCGCGACTTTCAGCTCGGCGACCGACGGGCAGGGCACTTCGTTCGCCCAAGCCCTCGGCCCGAGCCAGCCGCCTTCGAGCGCGTCGACGTAGAACAGATCGACGACATGGATGTGATTGAGCGTCGCTTGCAGGCTCGGAAAGAACCCGGTGCGCGCGGCGGCGAATTCGGCCTGGCTGAGCTCGCCGCATGCGGCAAGCAGGCGATGATTGGCCCAGGCGTTGTTGTAGGCAAAGGCACGAAAGGTCTGAACGAGGCTCGCCGGCATATCGGTCCTCACTGGATTGATGGAGTCAGGCAGGCACTCCCAGCCGGCCGACCCGCGACAGCAGCAGCTTCAGGATCGGGGACTTGTTGGCCTTGTGGTAGGCGATCACGAGATCGAGCATTGGCGCCTCGCCCCGCACCGGGCGGGTGGTGATGCTGTCGGGCAGATAGCGCGCGGTGTAGGCCGGCAGCAGCATCACCGCATGCGTCGAGGTGATCATCGAGATCGCGTGCACGACATTGTGCACTTCGTGCTCCGGCCGGAGATCGACGCCGGCGCGGTCGAAATACTCCAGCACGGCGCGGCGCACCGCCGGCGCGGATCTGGACGGCAGATAGAAGGTCTCGTTGACGACGTCCTCCGGCGCCACTGTGGCCTGCGCCGCGAGGCGATGGTCGCGCGGCAGCACGAACACCAACGGGTCGGTGCGGACGCGCTTGCAGGCGATGTCCTCCATGGTCTCGTCCATCCGCATGAAGGCGGCATCGAGCTTGCGCCGCATCAGCGCCTTGGCAAGCGAGGGCGAGTAGTCGCTCGACAGGCGGATGTCGATGCCGGGAAATCCGTCGCGCAGAATGCGGTTCACCTCGGGCAGCAGATCGATTTCGGCGCCCGACAGGAAGCCGAGCGAGAACACAGGCTTCGGCGGCTGCGCCGCGCGTAGCGCCGCCTCCTTGGCGGCCTCCGCCTGCAACAGCGCCATGCGGGCATGGTCGAGAAACGCTTTGCCGGCCGCGGTCAGCGCGATGCCTTGCGCGCCGCGGTTCAGCAGTTGAACACCGACTTCCTCCTCGAGATCGCGGATCTGCCGGCTGAGCGACGGCTGCGAGGTGTGGAGCTTCTGCTCGGCAGCAACGGTCAGGCTGCCCGCATCGGCCACGGCAACGAAGTAGCGGAGATGCCGGAGCTCCATCACCGTCTCCCAATCACACTATGCCGACCGTAGCTGTCGATGCGCCTGCCATATCTCGCAGGCATGGGGCCAGCTTACAAAGTCTTTTTCAAGCCGGCCAGTACTGTCTATAGCGAAGCGCAATGCTGGTGTGGGTCTGCCTTGCAGGCAGAGGGCCCGCATCGCCGAGCCGGAGCTGTCGCATGCGGAGCGGTCTTGCCGTGTTGCTGTCGTCGCTGCTGGCGCTGACCGGGGCGGGTGGCGCTGCCGCGCAATCTTCCGGCGATCAACCAGGGATGAGCGCCATGGATACCGACGTCGCCACCATCAAGCAGGCCCTTGCTGGCAACTGGGAGAGCATCGCGCCCGAGATTCGGCCGAGCAAGAACCCGGATGGCTCGATCAAGCCGTTCTATCTCAAGCGCAGCTTTATCTATCAACCCTCCGATCGCTTCGAACTGGTGGTCGTCAACTCGGCTGATCCCTACGGCAAGGTGCCGTTGGCGCGGATCAGGATCGTCGGGCACATGCAGTGGCAAGGCGCGCATCCGATCGCACCTGGCGCGCAGAAGGTCGATTTCGTCGCCGACGAGGCCTATGAGGTCACGCCTCTGGCGCAGGGTTTCGCCGACGTCCTCAACAAGGTCGCCTCCGCAGGCTACGCGCCGTGGACGGTGGACGCGCCGCAGAGCATCTTCGGCAAGTCGTTCGCCCCCTTCGCGCTGAAGGAGGGCGCCAACTTCATGGAATACGACCTAGTCTATCTCAGGGGCGATCTCCTGTTCTGGGGCGCCCGCAATGTCGACGGTCGCGGCTTCGACACCGAGCAGAACCGGCCGACCAATCTGCAGATCCCGCTGCTCAGGAAGTGACCGTGGTGCTTGCGCAATGACGTGATCCCTGCATAGCTGGCTCGGTCCATCGCGGACACTTGGTCTTGGGGCGGCAGGCGGATGCAACTGGCAAAGAACGTCATCGACATCGGCCTCTCCACCAACAATCTCGAGCCGATGCTGCGGTTCTGGCAGCAGGACGCCGGCATTCGCTCCGATCACGTGCAGCCGATCCGCCGCGGCCAGAAGCAGTACCGGCACGACGCGCATGGTTCGGTGATCAAGCTCAACCATCATGTCGAGCCGCTGCCGGATGCGGCGCCGAGCGGCTACCGCGAGCTTTTGATTGCGCGCGATGGCGTCGGGGCCCCAAGGCGCATGGTCGATCCCGATGGCAACGGCGTTTGCCTGGTGCCGCCGGGACATGACGGCGTCACGGGGATCGCCGTTGCCGTGGCCGTCCGCGACCTCGCCGCGCATTGCAGGTTCTACGGCGATATCCTCGGCTTCGCCGGACAGTCATGGTCGGGCGGACCGGCCTTTCGCCTGGGGGGCAGCCTGCTCCTGCTTGCCGAGGATCATGCGGCGACGATCGATCCGGTCCGGCAGGCGCGCGGCTGGCGCTACATCACGTTGCAGGTCGCGGATATCGACGCCGTGCATGATGCGTTGCGCGCCAGAGGCGTGCGCGAGGGTCTCGCGCCGGTTACGCTCGGCGAGGTCGCGCGGATCTCCATGGTCCTCGATCCCGACGGCAACTGGATCGAACTGTCGCGCCGCGCATCGGTCGTCGGCAGCCTGTCCGGTCATCCCGGCGCTTGAGAGGGGGGTGTGCGGCGCGAAGTTTGCGACGCCCCGGGGCCGCTGCCCGACCGCTGCTGTCGACGCGCGCTCGTCGCGGATGAGCCGGCTAACAGATCTTCTGTTGCAGATGCTGGATGCAGGTGCAGTTTGTCGAGGTCGTCAGCTTGACGTCGAAATACGGAAAGTTCGCGTTGGCAGGGCTGTTCGTCGAACACCGAGGAAACAGGTAATAACTGTCGCTGAGCGTCAGGGTGCCGCTGATCGTGAAGCCGAGATTGGGCGTATAGCCGTAGGCGACTTCGCCCAGGATGAAGGAGACGTTGTAGTTCTGTGATCCGGAGAGCGAGGTGGGTAGCGTAATCCGTTGACCGACCGGCCGGCCCGTTCCGAAGTTCGCTCCGTTGTACGATTGGCTCCACTGCACGGTGGCATTGCCGTTGCTGTCGGTGGACACTTCGGAAACGGTCACGGTGGTGAGCGAGGTGCCGCCGCTGGTCGTCGGGTAGGGCGCAAGGATCGCGGTCGACGCGCCGAGGATGGTCTGCAACTGGGTCGTGCTCACCTGGGTATTCTGCGAGACCATGTCGGCGACGGAATGCGCGGCCGCGGTGACCTTGACGTTGATGGCCATGCCGTTGGCCAGCTCGATTCCGCCGACATACAGCAGCAACATGAACGGCAGCACCATGGCGAACTCGATCGCGGCCAGGGCTTCGCTGTCCTTCCAGAACGTCCGCACTCGAAATGACAGGCTGGTCACGGAATCACCTCCTACGAGGACGGCTCGTTCTGGAAAGCGGCTGTAGCGAGAATCAATCGAGTATTGTTCGGCTGGTTCGAAAGATTGAAGCCGAGAGGACCGAGGACGACCGGCCACAAATAGACCACCCGGACCACGACGATATCTCCGGCGTTGCCCGGGTTGAATTGCCAGACGTTATTGACGTTGCCCTGGCTGTCGTAGGTCAGAGACGGAGCGGACGTATTGGCCGTGGACCAGCTGGTGGCGACCTGCACGTCGACCATGATCTTGCTGCAAGTGAACAGGGCCGAGACCTGATTGCAGACGGTCTGGTGAAAGGCGGCCTGCGTCGCCTGCTGCGATTGCGTCTGCCCGGTCAGGATCTGGCGGCTCGATTGCTGCACCACCGCTTCGAGCATTTCTTGCGCAAAGAACACCAGAAACGTCTGCACGATCGCGATCAGCAGGGCGATGAAGGGCGGAGCAATCAGCGCGAACTCGACCGCGGTGGCGCCGCGGCAATCCCTCGCGAAACCGGCAGGCCGGTTTCGATGGCGTTCTGCGGAGCGGATGTTCGCTTGGACCACGGCGCGCTCTTACTGCGTGAGGCTGGCGGTGCTCGAGGCGACCTTGATGAACAAGGCCGTCAACGCCGCAGAGATGTCGCCGCCGGTTTGAACGTCGGAGAACAGGCCTGGCGAAGCGCATGATTGCAGGTTCTGCGCGATCTGGCCGGTCGAGGAGGATGGGTTGTTGAACTGGGCGATATGGCTCGTGTACCAGCTGTCGGTCGGGAGCTGGAGATACTCGGTGTAGAGAATCGCAATTCGAATGCCGCGGTTCTTGATCGTCGTGCAGACCGTCGGGTCGACCGGTTGCTGGCATCGGAAGTTCGAACCCACCGACTGCAATGTCGCGTTGGCGTTGCAAGACGAGCTCAACGAGATGATCTTGTCGTCGACGCCGTCGGTCACGAGGAATACGACCTCCTGCGGCGTGTCGCCCGTCTGATTGCTGCCAAGGCCCGGGTTGGGCATGATGTTGTTGACGCTGGTGAGCGCGTTCTCGATGTCGGTGCCGTAGTCGGTGGTGCAGCTGCCGAAGATGACGCAATTCTGATGGTCGACCGTCATGAGCTGGATGTTCGAGATGGCGCTGCCCGCGGTTGACGGGCTGGTCGGCGATTGCAGCGTATTGAAGTTGTAGTCGAAGGTGTAGAGGCCCGCCTTGTAACTGGTGTTGTTCAGGGCCGACATGCATTGCATGACGCCGCCCGAAACGCCTGCCTGTGGGCAGTTCGACCATGAAACGAGCAGCTGATTGACGGCATTGATCACCAGGTCGATCCGCAAGGTGACGCCCTTGTTGCGCGCAACGGTCAGGTTGTCGACGCTCGAGGAGTTGGCGCCGCTGTCGAGGTTGGGATGCGTTTCATGGCAGGCGAAGCCGCAGCTCTTCGAGGCGGATGGCTGGCTGGAGGTGTAGGATATCAGATTGTTGATGTCGGTCTGGGTCGCTCCGATCGCCATCGAGGGCGAATCGTCGAGCACCAGGTAGAAGTTCATGTTGGGCGCGCTTGCCGCCCGCGCCGTCGAGGTGCCGTTGATCGGCCAGGCCGTGCTGCCGAGCACGTTGCCGAAATTGTTGATCGATCGCGCGCTGTACGAAACCGTCACGGTGCGCTGAAGCCCGGAGTCGACGATGGTGATGGTCGGTGACGGTGCCCCGGTCAAGCCGGGAACATTGTTCGCTGTCGACGCGAACACAGCGGTGGCGGCCGACTGCGCCGCGGCATCGGTTTGCAGCAGCATCGCCGGTCTGACCGCCGCAATTGCCGCCGCGTCCGCCGCGGCATCCAGCTGGTTCTTCTTGCGCAGTGCCTGCGTGTAGTCGGTCGCCATGCCCAACAGGTAGATCGACGGTATGGTGGCGAGCGCAAAGATGACGGCCACATTGGCCCTGCGATCTCTGACGAAGCGTTTGACCCAGCCGCGCATCATGAACTTCATCTTGATCACCGGTTCAACAAAGCGATTTGCCGCACACGTCGTGCGACGTTGGGCGGTATTTGGCGCTTCCTGACGTTTTTGGAGATCAAGCCGTTAAGCAATGCTTACGCACGGTTGGTGGAATAACGGGTGCTTCGAGAAAAACTGCAACCGGCTTACACGAAGCTTACGATCGCTTACATGAAGCTTACAAAGCCGGTTTTGCCGCCGGATTTGTTGCCAATCATTGCTGGAGAACCGTAACACCAACAGATTGCCAGATTTGATCTTGCAACTTATTGGTTTCTTCGAAGCAAACCGGCAAACGGCGAGTCCCGTTCACCATGCCGGTCGAGCGCACTGGTCCGGCCGTCGCCGGGACGGCAGCGGTGAGTGAGGCGCAAGCTGTGCGCCAAACGGACGAGCTACCGATACAGCAACGACGGCCGAAGGTGCCTTACCCGGCCAGCACCGCATCCGCGCCGGTCACGGCGTCGGCGCTCTCGGTCACCGTCTTCTCCAGCGACGGCGCCTGCACCGAGATGTTCTCGGCGAAGAAGCGGGCGAGAGCGACGTAGCGTTGCGGCTCCGCCTCGCCGTTGGCTTTCGCAGCCAGTGCTTCGCCGGCGAGCATGCTGCCGCCGAGCGTCGCGGCGAACAGCCGTAGATAGGGCGTGGCGCCGGCGAGGGCATCGTTCGGCGCGGAGGCAAGCCGCTCGAGCAGCCATTTGCTGGTGCGCTCGAGCGCCGCATGCGCGTCGCGCAGCTTGGCGCCCGTGGTGCCAAACGCCGGATCGTTGGAGGTCTCGACCTGCTTGATGGTCGCATCGAGCTCGCCGAGCAGCGCCCACACCGAGGCGCCGCCATTGGCGCCGAGCTTGCGGGTGACGAGGTCGATCGACTGGATGCCGTTGGTGCCCTCGTAGATCGAGGTGATGCGGGCGTCGCGGTAATGCTGCGCCGCGCCGGTCTCCTCGATGAAGCCCATGCCGCCGTGGATCTGCACGCCGAGATAAGCGACCTCGTTGCCGACATCGGTGGAGAATGCCTTTGCGATCGGGGTCAGCAGCGCGCCGCGCGCGGCGGCATCGGCACGCACCGCGGCGTCCTTGGCCCGCACCGAGACATCGAGCGCGACCGCGGTGGCGTAGCAGATCGTCCGCGCCGCGGCCGTCATGCTGCGCATCTGCATCAGCATGCGCTTGACGTCGGGATGCACGATGATCGGATCCATGCCGTCGCCCTTGTGGCCGATCGCCTTGCCCTGCCGTCGCTCCTGCGCGTAGGCCAGCGCCTGCTGGTAGGCACGGTCGGCAATGCCGACGCCCTCGAGGCCGACGCCGAGGCGGGCCTGGTTCATCATCGTGAACATGCAGCGCATGCCTTCGTTTTCCCGGCCGATCAGGAAGCCGATCGCGCCGCCCTTGTCGCCCATCGTCATGGTGCAGGTCGGGGAGGCGTGCATGCCGAGCTTGTGCTCGACGCCGCTCGCATGGATGTCGTTGCGCTCGCCGAGCGAACCGTCGGCATTGACCAGGAATTTCGGCACCAGGAACAGCGAGATTCCCTTGGTGCCCGACGGCGCATCGGGCAGTCGTGCGAGCACGAAGTGCACGATGTTGTCGGTCATATCGTGCTCGCCGTAGGTGATGAAGATCTTGGTGCCCTTGATGCGATAGGTGCCGTCGGGGACCCGTTCGGCGCGGGTGCGCAGCGCGCCGACGTCGGAGCCGGCATTTGGCTCGGTGAGCTGCATCGTGCCGGTCCATTCGCCGGTCACCATCTTCTCCAGATAGATCGCCTTCAGCTCTTCGCTGCCATGGGCGTCGAGCGCCTCGATCGCCGACAGCGTCAACAGGGGGCAGAGGCCGAAGGCGACGTTCGATGCGCTCCAGATCTCGGTGCAGGCGGCGTTGACCGCAAGCGGCAAGCCCTGGCCGCCGAACGCTTCCGGCCCCGACACCGCGTTCCATCCGGCGGCGGCCCAGCGCTGATAGGCATCGGGCCAGCCCGGCGCTGTTGTTACCTTGCCATTGTCCAGCTTGATGCCGTGCTCGTCGCCGACCTTGTTCAGCGGCGCCAGCACGTCGGAGGCGAACTTGCCGGCCTCTTCCAGGACGGCCGCGGTAATATCGCCGTCGAAATCGCCATAATGGCCTGCCTCGACTGCGGCAGTAAGCCCCGCGCCATGATTGAGGGACAGCAGGATATCGTTGATGGGTGCGCGGTAGGTCATGGCGTTACTCCCGACGAGGCGTTTGTGAATTGTCTTCCCATGAAACCACCGGGCTCTCAACTGTCCGAGCGGACATCCCACGGTCAGTTTCGGCCATCGCAACGTCGTCATATAGTAAGGGTGCCGGCATCATCCCGTGGCTTTCGCGCGTTTTCGATCGCCGCCCTGTTGAAATGGTTTGTTGCACCCTATAGACCGGCGTGGCCTTCGACCGGCGCATTGGGGCGTAGCCAAGCGGTAAGGCAGCGGATTTTGATTCCGCCATTCGGAGGTTCGATCCCTCCCGCCCCAGCCATCCACAAGCCTATGATCTTGTTGGGATAATGACTTGACTTCGAGGCGGGATTCGAGGCCATTCACAAAGCGGATCTGCCCGGTCATTTGGACATGCGGCGCTGTTCCCGTGGCTATCGCCGCGAGGCGAGGGGCGATTCGATCATGGCGGTCGTCTCGACCGCGGACGAAACAGCGTGATGAGCCAGACGCGCGCGCCATGGCACGCAGCAAAGGCGCCTACGTAAGTTGTTGAAATCTCAGTAAATGCTGGGCCTCCATCACGAAGGGCGGCTAGTTTTCGGTCCCGGCCGTGGGCGGGTTTCCGGTCAGCGCACTTGCTGCACCGGCACTGATCGCCTTGAACGACGCGGTCGTGCTGAACGTGCCACGCCCAACGGCGTAGACCTCGCCCTTGTCGTCGCTGATCTCGACGTCGGCGACCGACAACGCCTTGCCGGCTCGCACCAGCCGTCCGGTGGCGATCAGATCGATCTTCGCCGGCGATTTCAGGAAGTCGACGCGGAAGTTCGCTGTCGGGGTCGGACGTCCGGTCTTCAGGCCGCAAGCGACCGCACCGGCGACATCGATCAGCGCAGCGATGACGCCACCATGGTAGACGCCGGCATCGGGGAAGATGCTGAGCGCCGGGTTATAGGGCAGACGCAGCACCACGAGTCCGGCGACATCGTCGGCCCGGTCGAGCTTCAGCCCGATGAACTGGTGAAAGGCGGCCGTTTCCACAATGCGGCGGAATGCATCGACATCGAGCATGATCAAGAGACCTTGTTGGCGGGAGTAACTTCGAAGGCAAACGCGAATGCGCCGAGTGCGTCCTCGATCGGTTGTACGTGCTGCGCAGCAGCGCGCACGTGAACGAGGAAACCGTGGCGCGGATGAGGGAAGATGGCGACGGAGGCCATCTGGTCGGCGCCAGTGATGGCGTGGATGAGGCGTTCGACGACGCGTTGCGTGATATCCAATTTGAGCGGCTGCTTGTGCACCTTGCCGACGGCGGTGACCGGCAGTTGCGGAAGGATGATGATCTCCTTCGGGATCGCGGCGCGCTCCTGGATGCGCTGCGATGCGAAGGCGAGCAGTTCCGCTTCATCTGCGGCAGCACCCGGATGCAACTGGACATAGGCCACCGGAATTTCCCCGGCATAGGCGTCGGGCCTGCCGACCGCTGCCGCCACGGCGACGCTGTCGTGTGCCGCGAGCGCATTCTCGATCATGCCGGGATCGATTCCGTGCCCGCCGCGCTTGATCAATTCCTTCGCACGTCCGGTCACCCAGACGAAGCCGTCGCGATCGACACGGCCGAGGTCGCCGGTGTCGAGCCAGCCGTCGGAAAAAAAGGGCTGCTCGCCTGCATGTCGGTTGAGATAGCCGGAGAACACCGTAGGGCCACGGATCGCGAGTACGCCGATGTCGTCGCCGGCATCGCCGACCGCACGGCCGTTCGCGTCGGTCCGCATGGCGCGGACTTCGCAATAGGGTAGCGCCAGCCCGACGGAGCCCCGTCGATTGACGCCGTGACAGGGGCCGCTGGTGACGGCGAGCGTCGCCTCCGTCAAGCCCCACGGTTCGACCACGGGAACGCCGAGGCCATCGTTCAGGCGTTCGCCGACCGCGCGCGGCAAGGCCGCCGCGCCGTTGATCAGCAGGCGGAGGTGGGGCAGGCCGGCGCGATCGGGCAGGTTGGCGGCAAGTTGCGCCATGACCGTCGGCGGGCCGACGACCACGCTGACGCCATGGTCGGCGATGGTCGCCGGGAGCGCCGCGACGACGCCTTCGCCGCGATAGCCGAGCGGCCCGAGGACTAGGATGCTGCTGCCGGCACTGAGGGGAAACAACGAGCAGGCGAACAGGCCGCCGACATGGAACATCGGCATCGCGCATAGCACGCGATCCCGCGCGGCGTAGCCGTAGCCGAAGCAGGATATCAGCGCCGCAGCCGCGAGATTGTGTGCGGTCAGCGGTACGAACTTCGGCAGGCCGGTCGTTCCGCCGGTGTGGAACAGCGCGACCTGGTCCTGCGGTGCCCGCGACCGCAGCGGCGGAGCATCGGCAGGTGCGACCGGCAGACGTGCCGTGTCGATCTCGATCAGCGCGATTGCCCGTTGCTCGCAATCCGCGCGCAATGTCGCCAGCATCTTCGCCAGTGCCGGTGGCGGGTCGGTCGGCACGAGCAGCACCCTGGCGCCGCTCTCTGCGATCAGCGTCATGACCTGCGCTGGCTCGAGGTAGAGGTTGATCGGCGCGAGCGTTGCCACGGCCAGGGCGGCGATCGCTGTGGCGACGGTCGCCGGACCATTCGGCAGCAGCGTCGCCACGACGTCGTCAGGGCCAACGCCGGCTTGCTTCAGCCGCACGGCGATGGCGCGTGCGCCGTCGCACAGCTGTCGCCGCGACGTCGTGGCAACCGCATCGCCGGCGCGCCCTGAAGGAATGTACTCAATGGCATCCGCCTCGCCATCGCAATCGGCGTGCGATGTGATCATGGCGACGATGTCGCGGCCAGCGATCCGCTGCGCAAGCGGGACTGCGGCGAACGCCGCGACGTCGGCAGCCGTCGCGAAGCGGTGAGGGGGGCTGTTCATCCTGTCACCTTCTTCCGATCAGGGCTTCACGATGACCTTGCCGACAACGGCGCGCTCCTCGATGGCACGCACCGCGGCGATGCCGTCCGACAGCGCGCATACCCGATCGATCGGCGGATCGAGCAGCCCCCGCGCGACAAGGCCAAGGCATGCCTCCTGATCCGAGCGGTCCCAGCCGGTCGAACCGATGATGCTCATTTCCGACATGAACAGGTAGGGGATATCGGTGACGGCGGCATAGCCACCGGTGCCCCCGCAGCACAACAACCGGCCGAAACGCCTGACGCAGCGCATCGATGGCGCCCAGGTGTCGCCCGCGGTGAAGTTCACGACGACATCGACGCCGCCGCCGCGCAGCAGGCTGCCGGTCGTTTCACGGACATATTTGTCGATCTTGACGGCGCTGTAGTTGATGGTTTCGTCGGCGCCGAGGTCGCGCAGCCGTGCGCACTTGTCGTCGCTGCCCGCGGCGGCGATGACCTTGCAGCCGGCGAGCTTCGCCAACAGCACGCAAGCGGTTCCGACGCCGCCCGACGCGCCGAGCACGAGTACGGTTTCGCCGGCCTTGATCTGTCCGCGGGTGTGCAACATGCGGTGCGCGGTACCGTAGGCGCAAGGAAGTGCCGCAGCCTTTTCGTCGGGGACGTCGTCGGGGATGCGCATCAACTGGCTGGCGCGAACCGTGCAGTACTCGGCCATCGCGCCATTGCGCGTCTCGCCGAGCATCTCGAACTGGCCAGTGCTCCAGTCGACGTGATGCGACACCGGCAGCACACGCTCGCCGACCGTCCAGCCTTCGACGCCGTCCCCGAGCTTGTCGATCACGCCGGCACAATCGCCGCCGGTGACTCCCGGCAATTCGACCTTGATGCCGGGCATGCCACGCCGGGAAAAGATGTCGAGGTAATTGAGACCGCAGGCGCGGACCCGCAGGCGGACCCAGCCGGGTGCAGGCTCGGGCCGCGGCAGGTCGCCATACTGCAAAACTGACAAGTCGCCGTGCGTTTCGAAAAAGACCGCCTTCATTTGCGCCTCAATCCGCTCAACAAATCCTCTTGCATATCCTGCATATGATTGCACAATATGCAATACAGGGAATGGCGGAGGGAAAGTCATGTGGAAGCGTGTCATGTTGACGCTGGCGATCGCCGGCGTCGTGACGTCGGGTGCGTCGGCGCAGAGCAGGCGGGTTGCGATCGCCGGATGGGGCCCGCATCCGACGCTCAACGAGACGATCGCCGGCTTCAAGAAGGGGCTTGCCGAAGGCGGTTTCGCCGAAGGCCGCGACGTGACGTTCGACGAGACCAACGTCAATTTCGACGCCGCTCTGATTCCGCAGATGTTGACCCGCCTTGCGGGTGCGCAGCCGGATCTGATGGTGACGGTGGCAACCCCGGTTTCGATCGCCGCGCGCAATCAGCTGCGGTCGCGCAGCTTTCCCATCGTGTTCATGCCGATCGCGGATCCCGTGCACGCCAAGCTCGTGCCGTCGTGGGACAGGGGCGATCGCTTGATGACGGGATCTTCCGTCGCGCTCGATTACGCAGCCGGTCTCACCTTCTTCAGGGGGCTGTTGCCGAACCTGAAGCGTCTCGGCGTGCTCTACGACACCGGTGACGACAGCTCGAAGGCGGCCGTCGACGGCATGGAGGCGGCCGCTTCCGGCAGCGGCGTCACGATCGTCAAGATCGGCGTCGATAACCCTAATGAATTGTCGCAGCGGGTGCAGTCGGCGGTCGGGCAGGTCGATGCGCTGTTCACCGTGGCATCGGGACGCATCCAGCAGGGGATGGCGGCGATCTCGGCGACCGCCGATCGTGCCAAGCTTCCGGTGATCACGTCCATTCCGGATGCGGTGCGGCAGAACTACGCGCTGGCGGCATTCGCGGTGTCGTTCGCCCAATCGGGCGAGGCGGCCGGGCGGATCGCCGCGCGCATTCTCAAAGGTACGGATCCGGCGACCATCCCGCCGTATCGCGCGACCGCTGCCGAGCACGTGCCGATGATCAGCAGCCGCAAGCTCGCCGTCCTCGGGCTTCAGGTGCCGCCGGCGCTCAGCGCTTGCAACTGCCTCGTGGATTGAGATCGATGATCGTCGCTTCCGGGCTACGCAAGGTCTTCAATGCCGGGACGGCATCGGAGAAGATCGCGATCGCCGGCCTCGATCTCGAGGTCGCAGCGGCGGACGTCGTCGCCGTGATCGGCGGCAACGGCGCTGGCAAGAGCACGCTGCTCAATCTCCTGGGCGGCGCCTTGAGCGCAGATGCCGGTCGGATCATGATCGACGGATCCGATATGACGCGGATGTCCGAGCACGGCCGGTCCAGCGTCGTCGCACGCGTGTTCCAGGACCCGATGATCGGCACCGCGCCTTCGCTCACGGTCGGAGAGAACATGACGCTGGCCCTGATGCGCGCGAGCGGGCGCGGATTGCGCCGCGCGGTCACGCGCAGCCGTCTCGATGACTTCCGCGCGGCGCTTGCCGGACTTCGGCTCGGCCTCGAAAACCGCCTGGACGCTCAGGCCGGTAGTCTGTCCGGCGGCCAGCGCCAGGCGCTGGCATTGGCAATGGCGACATTGCGGCCACCGAAGCTGCTGCTGCTCGATGAACATACCGCTGCGCTCGATCCACGGACCTCGGAACTGGTGATGGAAGCGACCGCGGCGCTGGTGCGCCAAGGGCGCCTGACCACGCTGATGGTCACTCACAACATGCAGCATGCGCT
The DNA here is from genome assembly GCF_002341725.1 of Bradyrhizobium sp. UBA2491. Classification (NCBI taxonomy): domain Bacteria; kingdom Pseudomonadati; phylum Pseudomonadota; class Alphaproteobacteria; order Hyphomicrobiales; family Nitrobacteraceae; genus Bradyrhizobium; species Bradyrhizobium sp. UBA2491. Next base: position 45,025 of record NZ_DDOP01000049.1, on the reverse strand, counting down.
GTCGTATGCGTCGCGTATCGTGATGATGGATGCCGGGCATATCGTCGCCGATATCGGTGAGGAGAAGGCGGCCATGACGGTCGCCGATCTGGTCGCGCGCTTCCATCTCACCGACGATCGCATCGTCCTGGCGCGAGCAGGTGCACGATGATCGGCGTCTTTCTCAATCTCGTGCCGGTCACGCTGGTGCAGAGCCTGGTCTACAGTCTCGTCGCCATCGCCATCATGATTCCGTTCAGGACATTGTCATTGCCCGACCTGACCGTGGAGGGCAGCTTTCCCCTCGGCGGATGCGTTGCCGCCGCGCTGATCACGGCGGGGTTCAATCCGTGGGCAGGTACGGTGTTTGCGGTGGCCGCGGGCGCTCTCGCCGGCGCGGCGACGGCGCTGATCCATCTGCGCCTGCGCATTCCATCGCTGCTTGCCGGAATCCTGGTGGCGACCATGATCTGGAGTGTCGATCTGCGGGCGATGGGCATGCCGAACCGCTCGGTGGCGCCGGAGCTGTCGGTCTACGACGCGATCACCCCCGACATCCTGCTCAGCAACTGGCCGCAAGTGGCGGTGTTCGCCGCCCTCGTCGGCTCGGTCGTGCTCGCCTTGATCGGCTTCTATCGTACGGAGATGGGGCTGTCGCTGCGCTGCGTCGGCGCCAATGCGCGGCTGTCGCCGGCGCTCGGCATTTCGCCGCGCACCTATGTCGTACTGGGCTTCGGCCTCGCCAACGGTCTCGCGGCGCTCGGCGGTGCGCTGGTGGTCCAGCAGCAGGGCTACGCCGACGTCACGATGGGCTTCGGCATCCTGGTGAACGCGCTTGCGGCGTTGATCATCGGCGAGGCGATCGTCGGCCAGGCGTCGATCGAGCGACAGATCATCGCGCCTGTCGTCGGCTCGATCGTCTACTACCAGCTCGTCTCGCTGGGGCTCGCGACCGGACTGCATCCGTCTGATCTCAAGTTCCTGACCGGGGCTTTCGTCCTGATCACGCTCGGACTGCCGCTGCTGACCGGGCGGACGAGGCCGGCGGTCGGGACATGAGCACGGCGCAGGCGACATGGGACGGACGGAGGCAGCGTCGCCGCCTTGGCCTGATCGGCGGCATGAGCTGGCGATCGACCGCGCTCTACCATGAGCGGCTCAACTGCGCCGCCGAGCGGATATTCGGCCCTCACGGCACGGTCGTTGGGCAGATCGAGAGCCTCGACTATGCAGAGCTGTTGTCGTTCGCTTCCCGCGGCGACATGGCCGCGATCGAGGCGCGTCTGGCCGATGCGGCGCGCCGGCTGCGTCACGCCGGCTGCGAGGTGATCGCGCTGACTGCGGTCACCGCTCATCACTGGCACGGCGCCGTTGCCGCCGCGGTCGACGTGCCCGTGCCGCATGTGCTGTCGGCGGTGGCGGAAACACTAGGGGCGAACGGGCTCGTCGATGTCGGCGTGCTCGGCACCGCCCTGACATGTGGTTCGCGAGCCGCCCGCGGCCGTCTCGACGACGGCCGACGGCTGTTGTTTCCGGACGAGGTCGCACAGGCGCGCATCGATGACCTGATCCAGCGGATCCTCACGGTCGATGGCGGCGATGCCGCGGGCCGCGACACGCTCGCCGACGTCAGCCTGACGCTGCAAGACCGCGGCGCTCGCGCCATCGTGCTGGCCTGCACGGAACTCCCCCTGCTGCTTCCTGTCGCGACGATCGAGCTGCCGGTCATCGACGCCGTCGCGCTGCATATCGACGACATTTTCGACCACATCTGCGAGTGAACCATGGCCAACCATCCCATCGCCGAAATCGACCACCTGCTGACTTACGTGCGTGACCTCGACGTCGCCGCGTCGCTGTTCCATCGCATGGGGTTCACGCTGTCGCCGATCAGCCGCATCGAGCCGATGGGCATCTCCAACCACCTCGTGCTGATGCAGCCGCAGACCGAAGGGTTTGCCAACTATATCGAACTGATGGCGTCGCACGATCGCAGCCGACTGCCACCCGCGATGGCGCGAACGCTGTCGGGTGAGCAGGGCGTCAAGTCGATGGTACTCGGCGCCCGCGATGCCGCCGCGGCCCAGCGCGTGATGGCTGCCGCCGGATTCGACGCGGGACAGCCGGTTCATGTCCGCCGCGAATGGGTGATCGCGCCCGGCGAGTCCGTATTTCCGGAGTTCGACGTGATCCTGCCCGTCGATGCGCCGCTCGCTTTCAATGCCTGCCGTTACTATGACGTCGGGTTGTATTTGCGTCAGGGCTGGCTGTCCCACGCCAACACCGCGCAGCATTTCGGAGGCGTGTTCGCAGTAGCGGCCGATCCGGCTCGCTGGCGCGACAGCTTCAGCGGCTTGTTTGCCAGCGGACAGCACCTGCGTCCAAGCCCGGGACAGGTCTGGCTCGACGTGCTGTCGCCCGGGGATGCCCAGGCGCGCTTCGGCACCGGCGGCGCGTTAATGGGCGCAGAGGCCCGCTATCTCGGTTATGAGATCGTGGTGGAATCGATCGCGGCCCTGCGAGCATGCCTCGAGCAGGGCAAGATTCGTCACCGCCTCGACGGCGACATCGTTTACATCGACCCGGAAATCGGCTTTGGAAACCTGATCGTTTTCCGACAGCGCGGGCGCTAGCATGGCAAGAAAGACGAAGCCGACGGGACGCGGGCGGGCAGCCGCGGCGCGGACCTCGGCCGCCGATCGGGTTCAAGGCATCCAGTCGGTCGAGATCGGGTTTGCGGTCCTGGACGTCCTTGCCGACAGTCCGGGGCCGTTGACGCTGGGCGAGGCGGCGCGCCGCGCCGGACTGTCGCTGAGCCAGACGCGCCGCTACCTCGTTAGTCTCGTGCGCTGTGGTCTTGCGACCCAGGACGATGCGACGGGGCTCTATGATCTCGGCTCGCGTTCCCTGAGGATAGGCCTCGCTGCACTTGCCCGCGTCGAGGCGATCGATCTCGCGACCACGGCGCTCAAGGAACTGGTGGCCAAGACGCTCGAAGGCGGCACCCTGACCGTCTGGGGCGATGGCGGACCGACGGTGGTGCGCTGGTTCAGGGGCGGCGGCATCGGTGTCACGTCGCTGGGTCTCGGCACGGTGTTTCCGCTGTTCGCATCCGCGACCGGGCATGTCTTCCTGACCTATCTGACCGAGGACAACACCCGCGCGCGGCTCGAGCGCGAACTCGGCGCCGGGTTTCTTGCCTCGCCGGAAGGACGGCGCTCGGTCGATGCGGTCAAGGCCAAGGTGCGCAAGTCCGGCTTCGGTTGGCTCAAGGGCCATTTCGTCGAGAATATCCGCGGTGCTGCGGCTCCTGTGTTCGATTCCCAGGGCGAACTCGTGGCTGTGCTTGCCATCGCCGGCCCCGACCGGCAGGCGACCGCTACCGACTCCGCCGTGCAGGCTTTGGTCGAAGCCGCGGCGCAGGTGTCGCGGCAATTGTGTTTCTCCGGTACACCTCGCGTGAGCCAGAAATGAGCGATGACCTCCATATCGAATCCCTATTGTCGGGCGGAACTGGTGCTGGTCTCGAGCGGGCGCTCCCCTCCGCCGTCGATCGTAACTGGGCGGCGCAGGCGCTTGCCCTGATCGAGACCGACCAGCGGCGGTCGGCGGACACCCATCTCCTGCATTTCGATGTCCCCGCCCTGAGCGGGCTGTCGATCTACCTGAAGGACGAATCGACCCATCCGACCGGCAGCCTCAAGCATCGCCTGGCCCGCTCGTTATTCCTGTATGGCATCTGCAACGGCCGCGTCCGCGGCGACACGCCGATCGTCGAGGCCTCGTCGGGCTCGACCGCGGTGTCCGAGGCCTACTTCGCGCGGCTGCTCGGCCTGCCGTTCTATGCCGTGATGCCGGCGAGCACCTCGCGCGAGAAGATCGAGGCGATCGAGCGGCAGGGCGGACACTGTCACCTGATGCAGCATCCCGCGCAGATCTATGCTGAGGCTGCTGCTCTCGCCGAGCGCTTGAAGGGCGTCTATCTCGACCAGTTCACTTTTGCCGAGCGTGCGACCGACTGGCGCGGCAACAACAATATTGCCGAGTCGATCTTTCAGCAGATGAGCGGCGAACCGCACGCGGTGCCGGCCGTCATCGTGATGAGTGCCGGCACCGGCGGTACCACGGCGACCATCGGCCGTTATATCCGCTATCGGCGCTACAGCACGCGCCTGTGTGTCGTCGACGTCGAGAACTCGGTGTTCTTCGATGCGTACCGCCATGGCGATCGCGAGGTAACCGGCGAGCGACCGTCGCGTATCGAAGGCATCGGACGGCCGCGGGTCGAACCGTCGTTCCTCAGCGAGGTGATCGATGAGATGATCCGCATTCCCGACGCGGCTTCACTGGCCGCGATGCGGGTGCTGTCACACCGGCTTGGTCGCAAGGTGGGCGGGTCGACCGGCACCAATTTCTTCGGCTTGTGCCTTGTTGCAGCGCGGATGCTGCGGGCGGGCGAAAGAGGATCACTGGTGACGTTGATTTGCGACGGGGGAGATCGGTACCTCCAGAGCTACTACAACGACGAGTGGATCGCGGCACAGGGTCTCGAACTTGCGCCCTACGAGCGGTGTATTGAAAGCTTTCTATCCGGAGACCCCTGCGCTTAGCAGGGTACGCTCGCGAGAGCGTCGACCTGGTCCCCCGCGGATGCCTTCACCGCATCGACATCGGAAGCTACCTCGCTCTCCTAGAAGTTGAATGTCGTCGAGAGCATGTAAGCGCGCGGCGCGCCGATCGACAATCCGCCGACCGCACCAGGGATGTTGGTAAGATAGTCGGCACCGAACAAGTTGGTAACCCGCCCGCGCACGGTGATCGGTTTGGCGGACCACATGTTGGCGAACGTGTAGGATGCTCCGAGGTCGGCACGTATGTAGGCTGGCACGCGTTGCGTGTTCTGGGGATCGTAGTAGCTATCGCCGACAAAGACGGCGACCGGGGAAATGGTGAGGCCAGGCACGGCCGGGATATCGACGTCGACGCCAACCGACCCCTGATAGTCGGGAACGGCCGGCGCTCTCTTGCCGACGGTGGTGGGATCGAGGGTGGTTTCCAGCCGGCCGTCGATCAGGCTGACCCCTGCGAGCAGGCGGACACCCCGGGTCGGTTCGCCAAACACCGTGAACTCGACACCACGATTGCGCTGCAAACCAAGCGGTCCGTAAACATTGTTGACGGGATTGGTGAACACCGATGGAGAGGTAATGTCATAGGCCGCTAGCGTTGTGGCAAGCGTGCCCCACCAATTGACCTTGACGCCGACTTCCTTTTGTTGGGTTACGACCGGTGCAAAACCCTGGCCAGCATTCGCCGAGCCAAGCGGGGCAGGGACCACCTGGGTCAATGCCTCGATGTAGTTGGCGTACAGCGACACATTCTCGAATGGCTTCACGACCAGCCCGACTGCCGGTGACGTCTTTGAATTGTTCTCGGTGTCCGTCAATTTGCCGGTGTTCAGGCCATAATTGTCCTGCTGCATCCATTGGTGCCGCGCGCCGACCGTCAACGCTATGCGCTCATCGAGCACGGAAAGCGTATCGGCAACGCTGAGGCTGCTGTTGTCGACCTTCGTGAGCGGCAATGCGGGGCCGGCGCCGTCGACGGAGATCCCGGGATTCGGTGACGGGGACGGATTGTAGATGTTGGTCAACGCCATCCCGAACGTCAGCGCCGACTGCCGGTCGAAGCGAACGTCCTGCGCCGTGAAGACGACCTTGTGCCTGATTGGGCCGGTCTCGAACTCGCCCCGCACGCCGACTTCGGCCGATGTGGTGTTGATCTTGAAGGGGCCGCCAACTTCGAACTGGGACACCGTGCCGGCGTTGTCGATCACCGTGTTGGCGAGAGCCTGAAGGAACGTGGCGCTCTGTTTCTTCGCGCCGAAAGCGCCGAAGACCGTCACATTGTCGAGCACGTCGGCTTCGACTCTGGCAACGCCATAGTCGTAGTTCGCATTATAGAATTCATATGGCTGCGCCAGATTGTTGGTGTTCCTGACGCCGGTCGGAACGTTGACTCCAGGAAGCAATCCAAATGTCGTTCGCTGCCCGTTCTTCTGGTCGAGATCGTTGTGGAAGTAATCGAACGACGCTCGCACGCGCTCTCCACGGTAGTCGAGGCCGAGCGAAACTGCGCTTGCTTCTTCGTTGAGCCGGTCGACTGGGCCATTGCCGTTGCGGTAGAGCGCGTTGACGCGAACGCCCCATTCCTTGAACTCGCCGTATCGCCGTCCGACATCGAGCGCGACGCCGCCCATCCCGTTCGACCAGTATGTGCCGGTGATCTGCGCGATCGGATCGTCGGTCGCGTGCTTGGGCACCAGGTTGACGACGCCACCCAGCGAACCAAGCGGCGGCGCGCCATACAGAAGCTGGCTGGGGCCGCGCAGCACCTCGATCCGATCGAACAATTCGACCGGATAGGTGGTGCCCGGCGCGACACCGTAGAGCCCGTTCAGCGCAACGTCGTTGGCGTTGTAAGGAAACCCGCGAATCGAAAGGACATCATAATAGGAGCTGTTCGAACCGACCGTGACAGCAGGATCTCTTTCAAGAACGTCCGAAACGTTCTTTGCCTGAATGCTCTGGATCAAATCTTTCGTGTAGCCGGCGATACTGAACGGCGTATCGAAGATGCTCTTGTTGCCGAGAATACCGACTTGCGTTCCACTCGCGACCTGTCCGCCTGCAAACGGCGCGGGAGGGCCATTGACTTGGGAGGCGGCCGGTACGCGATAAGCGGTCGGTGTCGGCTCGCTGCGATTTCGGGCAGTCTGTCGGTCGCGCGTAGCCGCGCGAATGAGCCGCGTTGAACGTTGTGGCGCCGTGTTGCGTCTTACTGCGGGCTTGCTCGGTGCCTCGACCGTAACCGGTGGCAGGCTCGTTTGAGCAACGGTCGGTTCGCTGCAAATGACCGCGAGCACAAGATAACTGACTGCTCCCAAGTAAGGCGCTCTGGTCAAATCCGTCTTTGAGATCGTCATCTATTCAAGATCCAATTCATCAATCCATCAATCCGGCGTCGGCCGGAAACCGCTCAATGTCCTATCGAGCAGGCGTTGGTCGCGCACCTAGAATGTTTCCACGCCGACCGCGTGCATAAGTCTTTAGCCCGCACGCAAACGTCGCGGGTCTGGCACTGCAAGGCAGGCCTATCTATTGATCTGACCGAGCAAAAATGCTGCCGAGAAAATCAATCTAAGCGAGCATTTCCTCGCATCATAGCGATGCGAACTCAGCGAACCGCAGAGCGTGAGCCCTCCGCCAGGTCAACAGAGAGCAGTGGTAGCCGTTTGTCGATGATGCCGAGACCCGAATTCCGTATCGCTGTCGTCTTCGCGTTTGCTGCCCGGTCGATGGTTCACGTCGGAGTCCGATACCGAGGCTACACCGAGCCCCTATCGTCGATCGACGGAACGATGCCTCCGGGCCATTGCGGAACAGGCCCGTAGTTGCATGAGCAACGTCCACCTGAAAATCGTGCTCGAACGTTCGGCGCCGACTTGGCGGGTCTGCATTCGCGCTTACTCGGCGGGATCGAAAGCACTGGAGATAATGTGATGCGTGGACATGCGGATATTCTGGTCAAGACACTGTCCGGATTGCTTGAGGTTCCCGCCGACCGGCTCGATGATGAGAGCGATCTGCTCTGTCTCGGGCTTGACTCGGTGCGTACCATGCGCGCCGCGAGCTTATTGCGGCGAGCCGGCATCGCTGTGAGATTCTCTGCACTGATAGGCAAGCGGACGCTGGCGGATTGGCGCCGTGAGTTGTCGGCTCTGTCCGCGCTTCCGACCCAGCCGCCGACGGGCGAGCCGGCCGAGCAGACCGGCAGCTTCGAGCTTGCCACCATGCAGCATGCTTTCTGGATCGGGCGCGGCGACGCTCAGCAATTCGGGGGCGTCACCGCGCATTTCTATGCTGAGCTGGACGGCGAGGGTCTGGATCCGGAACGAGTGGCCCGGGCGGTCGATGCCCTGGTCCAGCGCCATCCGATGCTGCGCATGCAGGTGACGCCCGAAGGACGCCAGCGCGTGCTGGCGTCTCCGGGCCTTCCGGTGTTTCGCGTGCATGACCTGCGTGGGCTTGATGATTGCGAGTGCGCCCGGCAGCTCGAAGGCATGCGGCAGCGCTATTCACACCAGCGGCTTCGCGTCGAGCAGGGCGAGGTGATCATGATCGCGTTGTCGCGCCTGCCCGATGGTGGAGCGCGACTGCATATCGATCTCGACATGATCGCGGGCGACGCCGTGAGCCTGCGCATCATCCTGCGGGAGCTCGCGTTCTTCTATCGACGGCCGGGTGATATTTTCCGGCAGCTGGACCTCAGCTATGAGCAGTACCTCCAGCAAGCCGCGGGGCAGCGCGCCGTCGAGCGTGAGCAGGCCCGGGCCTGGTGGCGGGCGCAGCTGGACGATCTGGCGCCGCCGCCCACGTTGCCGCTGCGAAGCACGACCGATAGCGCGACGCCGCCGCGGGTCGTGCGCCATCATCATTGGCTCGACCCTCACGCCAGCAGTCTCCTGAACCAGCTGTGCCGGCAAAACGGGGTGACCGTCACCGCGGCAATGACGACGCTGTTTGCGCAGACCGTCGGTCGTTGGAGCGGGGGCGATCCGTTCCTGCTCAATCTGCCGGTGTTTTCCCGGCAGGGCGACCACCCGGACGTCGATAGCCTGGTGGGCGACTTCTCCAGTTCGGTGCTGATCAACGCCTGCCCGGATCGGCGTCCGTTCCTGGAACAGATCAGGGCGCAACAGCGGAGCCTGCATGAGGCCGTTGCTCACGCGGAGTATGGTGGCGTTGAGGTGCTGCGCGACCTCGCCCGCCGCCAGCAAGGGCAGCAAGTGTTGGCGCCGGTGGTGTTCACCAGTGCGCTGGCGCTGGGAGATCTCTATGAACCCTCGGTGCGGGAGCAGTTCGGCGAACCGGTGTGGTCGATATCACAAGGACCGCAAGTCTGGCTCGACGCTCAGATTACGGAGTACAGCGGCGGGATCTTGCTGAACTGGGACGTCCGCGACGACGTTTTCATCGAAGGTGTCGTGGCCGCGATGTTCGCCTACTTCCGGGCGCAAATTGACCGGCTGCTTGAGGCCCCTGAAGCCTGGCATCTCCCGTTGCAGGAGCTTGCACCCGTTGCGCCGATCGAGCCGCAGCAGGTCCGTCGGCCGCCGGTGCCGGAGCCATTGTTCGCACGCGTCTTCGCGCAGGCCTCACACGCGCCCGACGCCGTCGCGCTGCTGTGGGGCGATGGCGATGCCATGAGCTACGGTGAACTCGCCGAACGGGCGCTGCGCGTCGCCGCATTCCTGCATGCGAGCGATGTGCGGCCCGGCGATTCGGTCGCGATCACGATGCCGAAGGGATGGCAGCAGATTGCTGCGGCGCTCGGCGTGCTGGCGGCCGGCTGCACCTATGTGCCATGCGGGATCGACCTGCCACAGTTGCGACGCGATCAGATCTATCAGAGTGCGGACGTGCGGCTGGTGCTGGTCGCGACAAGTGGGCATGCGTCGGCGGTGCGGCCGGTCCACCAGTTTGCTGATGTTCTGCAATTCGCTCCCCTGGCGGGGCCGGTCGAAGTTCCGGTCGAGCAGGCGATGTACGTCATTTTCACGTCCGGCTCGACCGGCGTTCCCAAAGGCGTGGAGGTCTCACATCGCGCGGTGGCCAATACCATCGACGCCGTCAACCGCCGCTTCGGCGTCAACGCGAGCGATCGCACGCTGACGCTGTCCGAACTCGACTTCGATCTGTCGGCCTACGACATCTTTGCCTTCCTGGCCTATGGTGGCAGTGTCGTCGTGGTCGACGAGATGCAGCGGCGCGATGCCCGCGCCTGGCTGCAACTGATCCGGCAGCGCCATGTCAACGTGATCAGCTGCGTGCCGGCCCTGCTCGACATGCTGCTGATGGCCAACGGGGGTGAACCCTTGGCCGGCTTGCGTCTCGTGATGCTGGGTGGCGATCGGATCTTGCCCGACCTGGCACAACAATGGTGGCGGGTCACGAACGACGCTCCGTTCGTCGGGCTCGGAGGCATGACCGAGGCGGCGATCCATTCGACCTGTCATCAGCTCGATCCCGACGAGGTCGGCTGGAGTGTGGTGCCTTATGGGCATCCCCTCGACAACATGTCCTGCCGTGTCGTCGATCGTCACGGCCGCGATTGCCCGGTCGGGGTCGCAGGCGAGTTGTGGGTCAGCGGCCCCGGAGTTGCGATCGGATATCGCGGGGATCCCGAACGGACCGCTGACAAGTTCGTCACCTACGGGGGACGGCGCTGGTATCGCAGCGGCGATCATGTGCGCTACCGAAAGGACGCCATCATCGAGTTTCTCGGACGTGCGGACAATCAGGTCAAGATCCGCGGCCATCGGATCGAGCTCGGCGAGGTCGAGGCGGTGTTGTCGCTTCACCCGGCGGTCGAGCAAGTCCTCGTCGTTGTGGTCGCACCGGTGGCGCGCCAGCTCAGCGCGTTGGTGGTTCTACGAAGCGACATCGATATCGCTGAGCTACGCCAATGGGCTGCGGCCAGGCTGCCGAAATATGCCGTACCGGAACACTATCAGCAGGTGCCGCAGTTTCCGCTGACCGCCAACGGCAAAATCGACCGAAAGAACCTCATCCAGCAGGCCGAACGGAAGCTTCGATCCGAAGCGCATCCGCGACGGGCGCCGCTCGGCGAGATCGAGCGGCTGGTCAGCGGCGTCTGGCAATCGTTGTTGGCAACGCCTGATGTCGGTCGCGACGACAACTTCTTCGTTCTCGGCGGCGACAGCCTGATCGCAACGCGGCTGATGGCGGAACTGCGTCGGCGAGGGCTGGACGGGCAATTGGCGGATCTGTTCGCGAAGCCGGAACTCGCCGCGTTCTGCGCCACGTTGCAACGGCGAGCGGGTGCCAAGGAGACCGTCATTCATGCCGATCCGGCGCAACGCTTCCAGCCATTCGCGCTGACGGACATCCAGCGAGCGTTCTGGATCGGGCGTTCGCCGCAAATGCCGCTCGGTCGGGTCGGCTCGCATTTCTATATCGAGCTCGACGGAACGAATCTCGACATCAAGCGGCTGGAAAGCTGCTGGCGAACCTTGGTCGGCCGTCACGACATGCTGCGCGCCGTGGTGACGGAGCAGGGCCAGCAGCGCGTGCTGGAAACCGTTCCTGCCTACAAGATTCGTCAGCATCAACTGTCCGCGGAAGCTGCCGAGACGCGACTCGAGGAGCTGCGGCATGCGCTATCGCATGCGTGTTACGACGTCACCCAATGGCCGTTGTTCGACGTCCAGGTTGCGGAATATCCGGTCGGCGAACAAATCCGTTCGCGGATTTTCGTCAGCCTCGACAGTCTGATGCTGGACGGACGCAGCATCATGGTCCTGTTCACCGAATGGGACCAGCTGTACAGCAACGGCAGAACCGTGGAGTTGGCCTCGAAGCTCCGCTTCCGTGACTACGTCGCTCAGCACCGACCGGATCCGCAGCGCGTCGATCGCGCACAGCGCTTCTGGCAGGCGCGGATCGCCGAGCTGCCGGAGGCGCCGGCGCTGCCGCTGCAGGCGGCGCCGGAAACGCTCCGACAGCCGCGATTTCGACGTCTCAGCGAGACGCTGGATGCGTCCTGCTGGCAACGCTTCAGGCAGCGTGCCCGGCAGCATGGCGTCACGCCAAGCGTCGCGCTGGCGGCGGCCTATGGCGAGGTGCTCGGCTATTGGAGCAATCAACCGTCGGTGGCGATCAACCTGACACTGTTTGATCGTCCCCGCTGCCACGATGAAATCGACCGCGTCGTCGGTGATTTCGCGTCGATCCTGTTGCTCGGCTATGAGGCCAGCGGGGGCATGAATTTCGTCGACGCTGCGCTGCGGCTGCAGCGCCAGGAAGGCGAGGGGCTCTCGCACCGGGATGTGTCGGGCGTGTGGGTGCTGCGCGAACTGGCGCGATGCAAGGGCGAGCCGATGGCCACGATGCCCGTGGTATTCACCAGCGTGCTCGGCCTGCCAAACGATGCCTCGCTCGATCTGTCGCCGACCTTTCCGCGCCAGGTCTATGCCCTGACGCAGACGCCGCAGGTCTGGCTCGATGCCAAGGTTTCGGAATCCCGCGACTGTCTCGTGCTTGATTGGGACGGCGTCGACGAACTCTTCGCGCCTGGTGTTCTTGATGACATGTTTGCCGCTTATGTCGGGCTGGTCCGGCGGCTGGCGGACGAACATTGGGCTCATCCGGTGCTGCTTGCGCCGCCGGCTGCGCACCAGGAAATCCGACATGACGTCAACAGCACGGTCCATGTCTGGCCCGATACCCGGCCGTTGTATTTGAGGTTCTTTGCCCAGGCGGAGCAGACGCCCGCGGCGCCTGCGCTGATCTGCGCCGATCGGATGATTGACTATCAAACCTTGGCCGACCAGGCGCTGCGGGTCGCGGGCTATCTCGCTGCGTACGGCATCAAGCCGGGAGACCGCGTGGCGATCACTCATGCCAAGGGCGCCGACCAGGTGGTCGCAGTGCTCGGCGTCTTGGCGGCGGGCGGGTGCTATGTGCCATCCGGCATTGATCTGCCGATGGCGCGCCGGGAGATCGTGTACGGCTCAGCCGGCGTCCGCCTGGTGCTGACGGATGACGTTAGTCGCGAGCGGCTGGACTGGCCGGTCGCAACGCCTGTGGTGCCGCTTTCCGTGGCGTTGGGCGGACCGGCTCTACCGGCGGCGGTCGTGCAGCCGCCCGAAGCGATCAAGTATATCATCTTCACCTCGGGCTCGACCGGTGTGCCGAAAGGCGTCGAGGTCAGCCACGCCGCCGTGGCCAACACGATCGATGCCGTCGACCGGTTGTTCGCCATCCGCCCTGAAGACCGGACCATCGCGCTCTCGGCACTCGATTTCGATCTATCGGCCTATGACTTGTTTGCGTTTCTCAGCCTCGGTGCTTCCGTTGTGATGATCTCGGAGGCGGAGCGCCGCGACGCCGCAGCCTGGGTCACGCTCATCAACCGGTGGGAAGTGACGGTGATCAGCGCGGTGCCGGCGCTGGTCGAGATGATCACGATAGCCGCCGACCGGGTCGGCCTTCCGGCCGGACTTCGTCTCGTGATGGTCGGCGGTGATCGCGTGGTACGGTCGCTGCCGGACGGACTATGGCGCCGTGCGCCGCAAGCGCGTTTCGCGGCGCTGGGCGGCATGACGGAAGCCGCCATCCATTCGACATGTCACGAGGTGACGCGGCAGGATCCGCAATGGGCCTGTGCGCCCTACGGCCGCCCGCTGGCGAATATGCGTTGCCGGGTGGTGGACGGCTTCGGGCGCGATTGCCCGAACTGGGTCAAGGGCGAACTATGGGTCTCAGGCGCCGGTGTGGCGCAAGGCTATCACGGCGATGCGGCCCGGACGCAAGAGAAGTTCGTCGAACGGGATGGCGGGCGCTGGTACCGCACCGGTGACGTTGCGCGCTATCATCCGGCCGGCATTCTTGAATTCCTGGGCCGCGCCGACAATCAGGTAAAAATCCGTGGGCATCGTATCGAACTCGCTGAAGTGGAGGGCGCCCTGGTCGGCCATCCGCAGATCGATGCGGCTGCGGCGGTGTTGCTGAAAGGGGCCGCCGCCAAGCTCGGCGCTGCCGTCATCGCCACGGAGTCGCTCGATCTGGCGAAGGTCAGGACCGCATTGCAGGCGACGCTCCCGGACTATGAAGTGCCGGAGTATCTGCTCCAGCTCGAGCGCTTTCCGCTCACGGCCAATGGCAAGATCGATCGTGGGGCCATTGCCGCTCAGCTCGCCGTGGTCGCTGCGGGCGGCGGCGGAGCGCAACGGCGGCGCCCCACCGGAATCGTCGAGGGATTGGTCGCCGATCTCTGGTCCGAATTGCTGGGGCACGCCGAAGTCGGAGCGGACGACAACTTTTTCGCGCTCGGTGGCGACAGCCTGATCGCGACCCGCCTGATGACGCGCTTGCAGGGACGGGGCTATCGCGGTGCGCTGGCGGCACTGTTCACGCAACCGCAGCTCGGCGATTTCGCGGCGACCCTGGTGGCCGATCAGCGGCCGGCGGCATCCGCGATTGTCGCCGACCCCGCATCGCGCCATCTGCCGTTTCCGTTGACCGATGTGCAGCAGGCCTACTGGCTGGGGCGGCGCGAAGACTTCGAACTGGGCGGCATCGCTGCCCAATGCTACGTCGAGTATGACCTGGAGAACCTCGACGTCGCCCGGCTCGAGCAGGCGTGGTCGACGCTCGTCGAGCGGCACGACATGTTGCGTTGTGTCATCGACGACAGTGGCCGGCAGCGCGTGCTGCCGCCCAAACCCGGCAGCCACATTCATCTCCACGATCTGCATGCCGTGGCCGACCAGTCTGCCGAGCTTGCATCGCTGCGCGACCAACTGTCCCGCCAGACGAGGGACATTGCGACCGGCGGCCTGGTCGACATTCATGTGATCCGTCATGGCGAAGGGCGGAGCCGACTTGCCGTGCTGTTCGACAATCTCGTGGTGGACGGCTTGAGCATGCTGACGCTACTCACGGAATTGTTCCAGCTTTATGATCGGCCGGATCAGGTGTTGCCGACGATCGGCATTGGTTTCCGCGACTACGTCTGCGCGCGCGCGCGGACCGGGGTGTCCGAGCGGGCCCTCGGGTACTGGCGCGAGCGTCTCGCGGCCCTGCCGCCGGCGCCGGCGTTGCCGACCCGGGCGGACCCGTCGACGCTGTCGCGGCCACGCTTCGCTCGCGCGGAGGCGCGGCTTGCGCCCGAGCCGTGGTCGCGGCTGACCGGAAAAGCGCGAGACGCCGGTATCACGCCGTCGGTGATGCTGCTGACCTGCTTCAGCGAAATCCTGAGCCGCTGGAGCGGACAGTCCGAACTGGTGGTCAATCTGACGCTGTTCGATCGTCCTGAACTCCACCCGGACATCAATCGTGTGGTCGGCGACTTCACGTCCCTGATCCTGGCGGCCTATCGGGCCGAAACCGGAGAAAGTTGGCTGGCGCGCGCGGAACGCCTGCAAGCGCAGATCTGGCGGGATCTCGATAACCAGGAAGTCTCTGCCGTACGCGTGCTTCGCGAACTCGCGGGTCGCAACGGCGCCGAGGTCCGGCCGGTGCCGGTGGTGTTCACCAGCATGCTGGGTGTCTCCGATACGCTTGCCAAGGCGACCCGCTGGCCCGACTTCACCAGTTCGCAGACCCCGCAAGTGTGGCTCGATCATCAGGCGATCGATCTCGCCGACGGGCTGCTGTTGAGCTGGGACTACGTCGAAGAGCTGTTCCCTGAGGGCATGGTCGCGGACATGTTCGACAGCTATCTTGCACTGCTGCATCAACTGATCGACGCCGACTGGCGGCAACCGTTCCAGCGCGCGTTGCCTGCGCGGCAGCGCGCGGAGCGTGATCGCGTCAACGCCACCGCAGCTCGGTCGCCGGCCGAAGCGTTGCACGCGGCGTTCTTCCGGCAGGCCGAGGTGATGCCGGAACGTCGAGCGTTATGGACGCAGCAGAGCGGCGAGATCAGCTATGGCGCGCTGGCGCGCCAGGCCTTGAGTATTGCGGCCTATCTGCAACGCCAGGGCGTCCGGCCGGGCGACAACGTTGGAATCAGCTGCCGGCGCGGCGCCGGCCAGGTTGCTGCGGTGCTGGGTGTGCTGGCGGCGGGCGCTGCGTACGTTCCGATCAATCCCGCGCATCCGCTTCGGCGGCAGGCGTTGATGTGTACAAAGGCCGGCATCCCGTTCGTGCTCGCCGATCACGCGCCGGCGCTTCCGCCGTCGATAGGGCTCGGCGTGCTGTCGGAGGCGCTCGATACCGCGCCGCTGGCACAGCCCTGCGGACCGGCGGGCGCCGATGCGTTGGCCTACATCATCTTCACCTCGGGTTCGACCGGAGAGCCGAAGGGCGTCGAGATCGAGCATCGCAGCGCCGTCAACACGGTTGACGACATCTGTCAACGATTCGCAGTCGACACGCAGGATGTTGTTCTCGGCGTATCGGCGCTCGACTTCGATCTTTCGGTTTTCGATCTGTTCGGCACGCTCGGACGCGGCGCGACGCTGGTGCTGACGGCGGATGACGAGCGGCGTGATGCCGATCGTTGGCTGGAGCTGATGGCCGAGCACGGCATCACGCTGTGGAACAGCGTGCCGGCGTTGTTGGAGATGACGCTGACGATGGCTGCGGCGCGCAAGATCGCGCTCCCGGCGCTGCGTCTGGCGCTATTGTCGGGAGACTGGGTTGCGCCAGATATTGCTGCCCGGCTTGCCGCCACAGCGCCGCAAGCGCAGGTCATCGCCATGGGTGGCGCAACCGAGGCGTCGATCTGGTCGAATGCGTGGCCGGTTGGTACGCCGCCGCTCGATGGTTGGGGGTCGGTGCCGTACGGTCTGCCGTTGCGCAACCAGGCCTTCCGTGTGGTCGACGCGCTGGGCGACGATGCGCCCGATTGGGTGCCTGGCGAGTTGTGGATCGGCGGCGCGGGGGTCGCGCGCGGTTACTGCGGCGCGCCGGATCTCACCGCGGCGCAATTCAGCGGCAGCCATCCGCAGCGCTGGTATCGCACCGGCGATCTCGGGCGCTACCGCCCCGATGGCGTGCTGGAGTTTCTCGGCCGTCGCGACGGCCAGATCAAGCTGCACGGGCATCGCATCGAGCTTGGCGAGATCGAGCAGGTCCTGCAACAGCACGACAGGGTCCGCCGCGCGGTTGCCGTCGTCGACGGCAAGGGCGAGGCTGCGCGCCTGCTGGCGTTCGTCGAGTTGCACGTGGCATCCGATTGCGCCGGCCTGCGGGACTTTCTGCGCGAGCGCCTTCCTGCCTATGCCGTTCCGGCGGAGATCGTGCCGCTGACGGCCTGGCCGCTGAATGCCAACGGCAAGATCGATCGCCACCGCCTCGCCGAGCTTCGCCCGCAACGACCCGAACAGGCGCTGCCGGTTGACGACGCCCGTGAGCAGGAGATCGCGCGGCTCTGGCACGAGCTGCTGGAAGTCAGACCGCGTGCACGCACCGACAGTTTCTTCGCGCTGGGCGGCAACTCGCTGCTCGGTACGCGTCTGGTCGCGCGGCTCTCCGAATCCTACGGCATCAAACTGACGCTGCGCGAGTTCTTTGCCGACGCCACGCTCGCTGGTCTGTTGACATCGATCGCCGGCCACCTGGCCGCGGCGGCGCGCATGGAGGAAGGATCACTATGAACATCATCAATCTGGTCGAAGAGGTCGAAGCGCTCGGCGTCGAACTCTCCTACGAGGGCGATCAGCTGCGCTTCCGCGCTCCGCAGGGTGTCATGACGTCCGAGCTGAAGCAGCGGTTGAGCACCAACAAGTCGGCTATCCTGCAACATCTTTCCGAAGACGACGCTACGAGCGAACTCGTCGTGGATGAAGCCGGACGCCATCAGCCGTTTCCGCTGACCGAAGCGCAGAGTGCCTACCTTCTCGGCCGACATCGGGCATTTGAGTATGGCGGCGTGTCGTGCCGCGGCTATCTGGAGATCGCCTATCCCGCGCCGACGTCTCCGCAAGCGTTGGACCAGGCCTGGCAGCAACTGGTCCGCCGTCATGACGTACTGCGTGTCACGATTGAGGATGAGGGCTATCAGCAGGTCCTGAAGGACGTCGAGCCCCGCCCGATACCGGTCGACGATCTCACCGGCCAGAGCGATACGCAGATCGAGCGGCACATCGAGCACCTGCGCGAGCGGATGCTGTCGGAGCCGGTCAATTATGCCCGCTGGCCGCTGTTCGACGTCCATCTCTGCCGTTGCCCGGGCCAGACCGTGTTGCTGCTGGCGATCGAATTGATCCTGGTCGATGCCGCAAGCCTCTATCTGCTGATCGATGACCTCAACCGGCTGGTGTCCGGCGCCGAGCTGCCGCCGGTGCCTGCCGTGAGCTTCCGCGACTATGTCATCGCGCGTCGCGCGCAGCGTCAGGGCCGGCGCTATCGGCGCGACCGCAACTACTGGCTTACGCGCCTGGACGCGTTGCCGCCCGCACCGGAATTGCCGATGGCCGCCGCCTTGCCGCTCGCGGCTGCCACGGACAGCGGCCGTTTCAGCCGTCGCGCGTTTCGATTGTCGATGGCGCAAAGCGAACACCTGAATGCATCGGCTGCGGCGGGTGGCACCACGCTCAATGCGCTGATGCTGGGTGCGTTCGCCGAGGTGCTCGGGGCATGGAGCCGGACCCGCCGCTTCACGCTCAATCTGCCGATTTTCCGCCGCGAGCCGCTGCATCCCGAGATCGACGCCGTGATCGGGGATTTTACGTCGGTGACGCTGCTCGAGATCGATCTCGATGCCGCAAAGAGCTTTGGCGACCGCGTGCAGGCGATCGGCCGTCAGCTGTTCGACGATCTCGACCATGCCGGATTCTCCGGGCTCGAGGTGCTCGGCGAACTGAGCCGTCGGCGCGGCACGGCGGTACTGATGCCGGTCGTATTCACCAGCACGGCGGGTGGAGCCCCAGCGCGGCGCGGGCAGCCGGACGGCTACCGCATCCTTCGCGGCTTGACGCAGACGCCGCAGGTCAGCCTCGATTGCCAGATCACCGAGCAGCCCGATGGCTTGCTGGTCGCATGGGACGTGCGGGACGGCCTGTTTCCGCCTGATATCATTGACCAGATGTTCGCGGCGTTCCGCGGCCTGGTCGAGCGGCTTGCGGACAATGCTGCCGCTGTCCTCGAGCAGGCGCAGCTGGTCGCGCTGCCCGAAGCGCAGGCGGCGGTGCGGCGAGTGGTCAATGCGACGGCGTGGCAGCACACCGATGCGTTGTTGTATCGGGCGCTGGTGACGCAGGCGGAGCAGCATCCTGAACGGCCTGCGCTCTATGACAATTGTGGTTGCGTCACCTATGGCGAGTGGTTGGCTGCGGCTCAGGCGCTGGCCGCGGGGCTCGCCGCTGAGGGCTGCCGTCCCGGCGAGCGGATCGCCATCTTGTGCGCGAAGGGACGAATGCAGGCCATCGCGCCACTGGCGGTGTTGCTGTGCGGTGGCTGCTATGTTCCGATTGACGTCGATCAACCGATCGCGCGACGCAACGCCATTCTGGGCGATGCCGGCATTCGCCTCGCGATTGCCGATCCCGAATGCGAATTGCCTCCGGCGATCGTCGCGGTGCAGCCGGACCGTGATCGCACAGAACCGTTGATGTTGCCGGCCGTGTCGCCGGAAGCGCCTGCCTATGTCATCTACACCTCCGGCTCCACGGGGACGCCGAAAGGCGTGGTGGTTTCCCACGCGGCCGCCTGGAACACGGTCGCGGACATCAACCAACGCTTTGGTGTCACCGCAGACGACCGCGTGCTGGCGCTTGCCAGTCTCGGTTTCGATCTATCGGTTTATGATCTGTTTGGGATTCCCGCTGGCGGCGGGGCGCTGGTCTATCCCGATGAGGCGCGCAAGACCGATCCATCGCACTGGGCGCAACTCGTCGCGCAGCACCGCGTGACGCTGTGGAACACGGTGCCGGCGCAGCTACAGATGCTGTGCGATGCGGCGGACGGCGGCGCCCCGGCGCCGTCGCATTTGCGGCTGGCGCTGGTGTCCGGCGATTGGGTTCCGCTCGATCTCAAGCAGCGGCTGGAACGGCATAGCCCTGCGGCGCGGCTCATCAGCCTGGGCGGCGCAACCGAGGCCGCGATCTGGTCGATCTATCATCCGGTCACGGCGGTTGACGCACACTGGTCCAGCATCCCTTACGGCCGCCCGCTGGCCAACCAGCGCATGCATGTCGTTGACAGCCATTTGCGCGAACGGCCGGACTGGGTGGTGGGACAGATTGCGATCGGCGGCCGCGGCCTTGCGCTGGGCTATCTCAACGATCCCGACAAGACCGCGCGGCAGTTCGTCACCCGTGACGACGGCGAGCGGTTGTATCTGACCGGCGACCTCGGCCGCTATTGGCCCGATGGCACGATCGAGTTCCTCGGCCGGCAGGACGCGCAGGTCAAAATTCGCGGCCACCGGGTCGAGCTCGGTGAGATCGCCGGCGTGTTGCGGACGCATCCTGCGGTCGGCGACGCCCAGGTGTTGCTGAGTGCGGAGGGCAGCGGGAAGCTGCTCTGTGCGTTTGTCGAGGCGCGACAGGACGATCAGCCGCTGGCCGATGTCGTGGTTGAAAGGCTGCATCAATGCGCGGTTACGATCGAGCATGAGATCGATGGCGATGCCTTTGCGGCGCTGATGCACGGGGCCGACCGCGTCGCGATCCTGGCCATGGCCGCGCGTTTGCGGGGCGACGGCCTGTTCGCGACGCCGCAGGCGCGGCATGACCTCGCGCAGATCTACCAGGCGACCGGCGTGGCGGCGGTGCATCAGCGGCTGCTGCGCCGTTGGCTCGACGGTCTGCTCGATGCGGGCGCGCTGTCGTGCGATGACGGGCAGTACCATGGCTTGATCGCCGCCGATGACGCCACGGTTCGCAAGCTCTGGGCCGAAGTCGATGACCTCGAGCGCAAGGCCGGATATGGCAGCCAGACCCTGCACTACATCCGAGTGTGCAGCGATCAATTGTCCGGTCTGTTGCGCGGCGAAGTCGATGTGCGCGCCATTCTATTTCCTCAGGGCGAACTGGGGACCGCGCACGCGGCCTACCGCGACAACCTCGTCAGCCGGAGCATGAACGGCATGGTGGTCGCCGCCGTGCGGGCGCTGGCCGAATCTCGGAAGACGCGCAATGGGGCGCCGCTGCGGGTGCTGGAGGTAGGCGCCGGGGTTGCCGGCACCGCCAGCGATCTGGTCCCGGCGCTCGCGGAGTTTACCCCAGAGTACTGGTTCACCGACCTGTCGGAGTTCTTCCTCACCGAAGCGCGCCGGCTGTTCGCGGGCTATCCCTGGATGCACTACGGCATCTTCGACATGAACGAAGATGCACGCCCGCAGGGCATCGCGCCCAACAGCTTCGACGTCATTCTCTGCGCCAACGTGCTGCACAATGCCCGGCATGCCGGCGAGGTGCTGCGCCAGTTCGCGACGCTGCTGGCGCCAGGCGGCTGCGTGGTGTTCATCGAACCGTTCCGGCGGCACAATTACCCGCTGCTGGTGTCGATGGAGTTCTTTCCGGAGCTGACCGGATTCCGCGACTTGCGGGCCGATACCGACCAGACCTTCTTCACGCGCGAGCAGTGGCTGACCTGGTTGCGGGAGACGGGCGCGGTGATCGCCGATTGCGCGCCGGCAGCCGATAGCAACCTCGCCACCGCCGGGCAGGGCGTTTTCGTCGCCCAGTTCAAGACCGACCGGTCGCTGCTGCGC
This sequence comes from Bradyrhizobium sp. UBA2491, assembly GCF_002341725.1. Lineage (NCBI taxonomy): Bacteria > Pseudomonadati > Pseudomonadota > Alphaproteobacteria > Hyphomicrobiales > Nitrobacteraceae > Bradyrhizobium > Bradyrhizobium sp. UBA2491. Next base: position 23,797 of record NZ_DDOP01000049.1, on the reverse strand, counting down.
GCCGACGAGCTGCGTGATTTTCTCCGCGAGCGGCTGCCCGGTTACATGGTCCCCGCCCAAGTGCAGGTGCTCGACGCATTGCCGCGGCTGCGCAGCGGCAAGAGCGACCGCGCGGCGTTGCTTGGCCTGGTCCAGCCGGAGCGGAAGCGGACCGGCTCCGCCGGGGTGTCCGGCGCGGCACCGCGCGACGCGCTGGAGCAGCAGATCGCGAATGTCTGGGGAGATGTGCTGGGCGTGACGCAGCCCGCCTGCGATGTCGATTTCTATGCGCTGGGCGGCGATTCATTGCTGCTGTCGCGCATGATCGCGCGGCTGCGCCAGCAACTGCCGGCGGCAGCCGAGTTGGAGTGGGAAGTGTTGCTGAGGCACCTGCTGCGCGAACCGACGATCCGCGCGCTGGCGGAGCGGTTGCGCCATTCGCGGCGCGAACAGCAGGCCGTTGCGGAAGTGCGTTCGGCTCTGGTCCCGCTGTGGGGAGATCAGGCGCCGGGAGGCCGCTGCTGCGTGTTCGTGCATGCCGGCACCGGCAATCTGTTGCCCTACCAGCATCTGCTGCAAGCGCTCGACAGGACGGCATGGCCGCGCGGGATCGGTGTGGAATTGCCGCAGCAGGAGGCATTCACGGACCTGCCGCCGGACCGCGCATTGACCAGACTGGCCGCGCGCTACGCCGACGAACTGGCGCGGCAGGGCGATGAGTTCACGCTGATTGGCTACTGCCTCGGTGGCCTGCTGGCGGCCGAGATCGCCCGAATGCTGACGGAGCAGGGCAAGACGGTAACCGAACTGGTCGCGATCAGTGCCTACCAGCCGCCGCATGTGGAGGCTGATGCATTGGTCGACTACATCTTCGCCCGCGCGCTCGGCGCATCGCCACAACGCCTGGCGATGCCGGAGGAGCCGTCACTTGCGGCGGCGGTGCGTGAGATCCTGCAAGCCCAGCCCGGCCGGATCGCCCGGCATGCATTCGACCAGCTCGATGACAGGCATTGCGGGGTCAGGGACAGTTTCGCGGCGTGGTCATCGCGGCCGTTGGACCAACGTCTGGCGCAGCTCAGCGCGGGCGGACAGGCCGACGGCATCTATCATCAGCCTGATGGCGCCGATCTCTCGTTTGCGCGGCAGCACGCATTGTTCGGCCACAGCATGGCCTCGGTCGGTCTGCATCGCCCCGACGCCTGGCTTGGCCGCACGGTTCTGTTGCGCAACAGCGCCAGCGATCCGCTGTTGCCCGGCACGCCACAGGACGTCGCGGGCTATTGGCGGGATATCTGTCTGGGCGATCTCGTTATCGACGACATTGCCGGCGATCACTTCAGTTGTCTGTCGCGGGCCCATGCATCGAAGTTGGCGGCGCTGATCGCGCAGCATACCCAGCGTGCGGGCGCATGATGCGCAGCGCACCGATCGGGATCCTGGGGGCGAGCGGCCAGGTCGGCCATCATGTGGTCGGCTGGCTGCGGCGCGAGACTGTCGGACCGTTGCGTCTCGGCGGGCGCCGGCGGACCGCCCTCGAGGCGCTACGGCAGTATGCGAACGACGACATCCGTTCGTTGGACTTGAACGACGATCGCGCACTGGCGGAATTCTGCCGCGGCTGCCGGGTGGTGGTGAACTGCGCCGGGCCATCATATCAGGTGCTCGACCGGGTGGCGCGTGCCGCGGCCGCCGAGGGCGCGCATTACGTTGATGTTTCCGGCGACGGACCGGCGCATGCGTTGCTCCGCGATCACATGCCCGCCGATCCTGGTTGGATCGCAATATTGTCGGCCGGCATGCTGCCCGGACTGGCGAATCTGGTGCCGGCGTGGCTGAGCGATCGGACCGGAGGCGCATTGACGGTCTATGGCGGCGGTGTCGAAAGGATCGGCGGCGCGGCCGCCGCCGATCTGGTGCTGTCATTGCGACCGCAGGACGCCGTGGCGATCGACGGCTACTGGTACGGCGAAGCCGGGGCGAGTTGGGAACTCGGCCGACGTCAAAGCCGCAGCCTTGCGGCGCAGGAAGACGTGCAACTCGATTTCTTTCCGGGCAGGACTGCGATGCTGCCGTATCTCAGCGCCGATGCCGAGCGCCTAGCCATGCGACGCAAGTTCACCACACTGCGCTGGTTCAACGTGTTCAGCGGGCAGCGGCTGCGCGAAACCCTGATCGGTCTGCGCGGCACGAGCGGGGCGCTGAGCGCGGCGGTGCGCGATGTCGAGCGGGCGAGCGAACTCGATGTGCTCGGCATGCGGCCGTACTATGCGATGGTGTTCGTGATCGAACAACCGCAGCAGCCGACCCGGCGAGCCGCCATCGTCACCGACAGCAGCCTGGCGTTGACGGCGGCGACGGCGGTTTCAGCGCTGTGCGCGCTGCTTCGCGGCGAGATTCCGCCTGGCCTGCATTTTGCCGACGATGTGCTGTCGCCGGAGCGCACGCTGGACGACGTGCTGCGTCTGCATCCGGGGACGCGCATCAGTCGTCACACCCTGAGCCAAGCCGAGCTCGAGGAGGGAGCGCTGTGAGCCCCCGGCGACGAGCCATCGTATGCGGGACGAGCTTCGGCCGCTTCTATCTGCAGGCGCTCGCGCAGCATCCGCAGATCGAGCTCGCCGGCGTGCTGTCGACCGGCTCGCGGGCATCCGCCGAATGCGCGGAGCAGTACGGCGTCGCGCACTACACCGCGCCGTCCGAGTTGCCGTCGGATATCGATTTCGCCTGCGTCGTTGTGCGCGCCGGCGTGTCGGGAGGCCCGGGCGGCGACGTGAGCGAAGCGCTGCTCAGCCGCGGCATCCACGTGCTGCAGGAGCATCCGCTGCATCCGGCCGAGCTGGCACGCTGTCTGCGCAGCGCCCACCGTCATGGTGTGCGCTACGGCGTCAATGCGTTCTACCCGACCGTGGCGCCGATTGCCCGTTTTCTCCAGGCCGCCGAGCTGTTGCGCCGGCACGCCGCGCCGCGGTTCATCGATGGCAGTTGCGGCGCCCAGGTGCTGTATCCGCTGCTCGACGTTGCGGCGCGGGCGGTCGGACGGCTTCGCCCATCGGCGTTGCTGCCGTTCGAGCCTCGCCGGTGTGGTCCCTATACCAGCCTCCACGGCGATATCGGCGGGGTGCCGTGTACGCTGCGCGTGCAAAATCAGATTCATCCGGCGGATGCCGACAATCATGCTCTGCTGTTGCATCGCCTGACGCTGGGATTCGACACAGGTATTCTCGCGCTCGCCGATACCCACGGTCCGGTGATCTGGAGTCCGCGTCTGCATACCCATCGCGATGACACCCACCGGCTGGTCTTGCGCGGGTCCAGAACCGAACGGCTCGCTGTGCCGTCGAGCGAACTGCTCGTGGGCACCGAGCCCGGCACGTTTCGCGATGTGTTCGATGTGCTGTGGCCGCAGGCCATCAATCGGGCGGTGAGCGAGTTCATCGCGTCCTGGGGTGATCCGTCCGCCGCGGCGCGGTCGGCGCAATGGGCGAGCGGACTGACCGCTTTTTGGCATGACGTGTCCACGGCGCTGGGCTCACCCGAATTGATCTACCCGGACGCGCCGCCGCCGCTCGACCTGGCAGCACTCCTTCCAGGCATTGGAGAACACCCTTGACGTGGACCGATGGATATCTGCGTTTCTACCAGCCGCGGCCGCAGGCCTCGCGGCTGCTGATCTGCTTCCCCCATGCCGGCGGTGGCGCCAGCGCGTTCCGCAGCTGGCCGTTCCTGCTGGACGACGACACCGACGTCGCCATCGCGCAATATCCGGGCCGCGAGGATCGCTTCGGCGAACCGCGCGTCGAGGATATGGACACCCTGCTCGACGAGCTTCTGAACGAAGCGCTGGCGCATGTCGAGCGCCGTCCGTTCTGTCTTCTTGGTCACAGCATGGGCGGTGCCGTCGCCCATGAACTGGCGATGCGTCTGACCTCGCGCGGAGCCCGCCCTCGTCGTCTGGTCGTGTCGGGCCGGCAGCCACCCAGTCATCATCCGCTGGACAGCACTATTCACCAGAGCACCGATTCGGAATTGCTGGCCGAGTTGTTGCGCCTCAGTCCGGACAATGAGGCGCTGGCGCAGGAGCCGGAGCTTGCGGCGTTGCTGCTTCCGGTCGTGCGCGGCGACTATCGCCTGATCGAACGCTATCGCCCCGGCACCTGTCCGCCACTCGATTGTCCGATCACCGTGCTTGCTGGTGAACAGGATCCGGAGCTGAGCCGCGAGGCGGCGCATGCCTGGTCGGCTTACACGCGCGGCAATTGCCGCGTGCATTTTTTCCCGGGTGACCACTTTTTTATCGCCAGCCAGCGTGCGCAGGTCGTGGCGACGGTGCGCCGGGCAATGCTCGACGAGGAGTTGACATGAGCGACTACTATTCGCCGGTTGCGGAATTCTACGATCTGGTCGCGCGCGCGCATGGCGAGGGCGAACTGAAGCTCCGCGAGAGATTGCGGTTACTCGATCCGGCCGGTGGTCCGGTCCTCGATATCGGCGCCGGCACCGGGCGCACGACGCTGGCGGTCGCAGAAACCGTGCCGGATGTCGAGATCCTGGCGGTCGAGCCAGCGCCGGCGATGCGGGCGATGCTGATGAACATGGTCGTCCGCGATCCCGCACTCTCGCGCCGCGTCACGGTCATTGCAGAGCCGGTGGAAAATTTGACGCTCCCCGAGCGTCTCGGCGCCGTGATCGCCTATGGCGTTCTGGGCCACCTCGATTTCGAGGCTCGCCAGAGGCTGTGGCGAAGCTTGCTTCCGCGGCTTTCGAGCGGCGCGCCGATCTTCGTCGAGTTGCTGCCGATCGAGAAGCCGATGCAGTTGCCGACATTGCCGCTGGCGAGCGCGACGATCGGCCGCCGCAGCTACACTGCAACCCTCGACGGCGAGCCTGGCGAGGGCGACATCATGCGCTTGACATCAACCTGGGTGGCCACCGGCGGACCCAGCCCTCCACAGACAATCCGCAACACCAGCATCTGGCACACATTCGGGCTGGACGATCTCGCCCGCGAGACCGGGCTCCGGGCCGAGCGGCTCAGCCAGCAGGCGGGAGTTCTCTATGTCTGACGCGACAAGCCCCTTGCGAACCGTGCTGCTGCCCGACATGCGCTATCCGGACGCCGTGCGCGCCCGCTATCGACAACGCGGATACTGGGGCGAAGAGACTTTACCCGATATCGTTCGGGCTTGGGCAATCCGCCATGGCGGGCGAACGGCGCTCCTGACGGCGCGCGACGATTGGGATTTCACCACGTTGGTCGCGCGCGCCGACCGGTTCGGGCGCCATCTGGCGGGCCGCGGGGTCGTCGCGGGCGAAGCGGTCGTGTTGCAGCATCACAACGATACGGACTTCGTCGTCGCGCTGCTGGCGCTGCTTCTGCTCGGGGCCGTGCCTGTGTTGGCACTGCCGGCGCACCAGCAGCGCGAGGTGACGCACGTGGCTGAACTCGCAACGGCGGTCGGCTATCTTGGCACCGAGCAGGCGGGCATCGACACAGCGGTATTGCGGTCCGCGGTGTCGAGCCTTCGCTTCTCGCTGCTGGGATCGCCGAATCGGCGGTTTGCGGATTGGCCGGACGATGGGACGGGTCCATTGCCGCGGCCCGTTGTATCTCCGGAAGACGTGGCGCTGCTCCTGCTGTCCGGCGGCACGACCGGCATGCCGAAATTGATTGCTCGCACCCACGCCGATTACATCTACAATTTCCGCGCCAGTGCGGAGCTCTGTGCGGTCACCGCCGAGGACCGCTATCTGGCGGCGTTGCCGATGGCGCACAATTTCCCGCTGGGATGTCCCGGGATTCTCGGTACGCTGGATCGGGGCGGCGCTGTCATCGTACCGCCTAGTTCGGCGGCGGAGGAGGCGTTCGAGAGCATCGCGGGTCACCGTGCGACACTGACGGCGCTGGTGCCCTCGCTGGCCGCACTCTGGCTGGAGGCGTCCGAATGGGAACAGCCCGATCTGTCCTCTTTGCGCCTGTTGCAGGTCGGCGGCGCCAAGCTCGATGCCGTCGCCGCCGATCGGCTGGCGTCTGCATTTCCCTGCCGTCTCCAGCAGGTGTTCGGCATGGCCGAAGGTTTGCTGAATTTCACGCGGCTGGACGATGCGCCCGAGGTGATCGCCGCGACCCAGGGACGGCCGCTATGCGACGCTGACGAGGTGCGGATCGTTGATGAGCGCGGGCGGGATGTGCCGGCCGGCGAGATCGGCGAGCTCCTGGTCCGCGGCCCCTATACGATCCGCGGATACTATCGGGCGGCGGATTACAATCGCCATGCCTTCACGTCGGATGGATTCTATCGCAGCGGGGATCGCGTGCGGCGTTTGGCCAGCGGTCACCTGATCGTCGAAGGACGGATCAAGGATGTCATCAACCGGCACGGTGAATCGATCGCGGCGGATGAAATCGAGACCTGTTTGCGCGATCATCCCGCGGTTCGCGATGCCGCGGTGTTCGCCGACCCGCAGGCCGGGCATGACGAGGCCGTTCATGCCGTTGTCATCTGCGACGATAGGGATCTCACCCTGAACGATATCCGCGCATTCTTCACGCGCCAACGGGTCGCGGCCTACAAATGGCCCGACAAGCTGTCGCATGTCGAGCGGTTCCCGCTCACGCCAATCGGGAAAGTCGACAAGCGGCAGCTGGCGACAATCCTTCGGGAATCGGTGACGTGACATCGCCCGGATGTGTGTTGCTGCTTCGGCGGTCGTGAACCGCCATGATGCGGGTTTCGCTCTTTAGAGGCAAAGTAAATCGTTGTAGTTGTCGGATTATTCGATCTCTCCCTAGAATGCTGTCCTGCAGCAACAGGGACTAGCGCCGGCCGAGTGTCCGGTCGCTATTGGCAAGATGAGTGTAGCGCTTGGACGTCGATCCGATCGGGCTGTCATTGCGAACGGCGATCGGTACTCTCCCTCAAGTTTGGCCGATATCGCCAGCGAATGGGGCTATAGCTGCGAGATGTCGGGACCAACCGATGTGAGGCCGACGCAGGAGGATTCGTCCCTGGCCGCCGGCTTCATCGCAACGCAGAAGCTGCCGAGCGGATTGCACGTCTGCGCCAGCGATCTGACAACGCTGCACGACAACGAGCGGATGGGTCTCGCCAAAAGATCGCTCACGATTGCGATCAATCTTGACGGGTCGTCGATCACTTATGAAATCGATGACGACCAGACGGTCAGTCTGGTGGCGGAGAGCGCCGTCGCACTATCGGCGGCCGACGATATGCGCATGACGAGTAGCTACCGACGCGGTGACAGCTCCCGCATTCTGGTCATCCAGGCCTGTCCGGCCAGCGTAATGGACACCGAGCTCGCCGAGCATCTCGATGCGCATTTGCAGGAGACGACGGCAAAGCCGGTACCCATGAGTTGCCGTGCCCGCGCGTTGACCCGCGAACTGTTCGCCCCGGAGCATACCGGTCTGGTCGGACGATTGTTGGCCGAGAGCTGTGCGCTGGAGTTGCTGGCATGTGCCATCACGGCCCAGCAAGCCCAGGGCAGGTCGACGGGTTGTCCGATTCATTCCCGCGATGTCGCAAAAATCCACCGGGTGCGCGACAATCTGCTCGCCAATCTCGACGCAGAGCATCACCTCTGCGATCTCGCGCGCGATGTCGGAATGAGCACGAGCACCCTGAAGTGCAAGTTTGCGGCCGTCATCGGTCAGCCGGTCTTCCAGTTCTTGCGCGACAAGCGGCTCGCGCGTGCGCGCGACGGGCTACAGCATGAAGGCTGGACGGTATCGCAGGCCGCCTACTATGTCGGTTACCGCCACGCCAGCAATTTTGCCACGGCGTTTCGGCGGCGTTTCGGCGTCGCTCCGACCTCAACGCGGCGCTCGTCGCGCGAAGCGTCCGTTACTCAGGCGGCCGAATAGCGGGTCGTATCTTTCGCGGCACGGTATTGCGCGTCGACTGAATGGCGCCTCGAGATTCATCGATGCTTGCTGCGCGCCGGTGCAGGGGATCGCCGGTCCGTATCCGCTGCCGAAGGCCAGCCATCCAGCCGATCCGGTCGAGCGCATCGCGCAGCTTCCTGCATACGTTATCCAACTTATCGCAAACGATAGCGCTCTGGTCTTTCGGTACTCAAAGAGCCTACTCAAGCGGCGGGCGCGAGGCGAAGAAGCGCGCTCGGAGAAGGGCCGATGGAGCGTTACATGCGGTATGGCGTGATCGCCGCGCTTGCGTGCCAGCAATACCTGGCGATCGCGTTCATCTATGCGGCAGTTCCGGTGATTCTGCGGGCCAACGGCGCCAGCCTGCAACTGGTCGGCCTGTTCGGAACGGTGTTCCTTGCCTTCGCTGTCAACTTTCTGTGGGCCCCGGTCGTCGATCGCTGGAGCCTGAACCGTCTCGGACTGCGGCGCTCGTGGATCCTCACAACGCAGGTGGCCAGCGCTGCGGCGATCGTTGCGATGGCGCTGCTCAATCCAGCGATCGATTTCGCTGCGGTTCTCGTTGTTTGTCTCGTGCTGGCGACGCTTGCCGCCACGCAGCGGATCGCGACATTGGGCTACGCCGCGGAGGCCCTCGACAGCGGGGAGCGTCCGTTCGGCGCCGCGTTGCTTGGATGGGGAGGGGCCGTCGGCAATGCAATCGGCGGAGCCGTCTTTCTACAATTGATCGAGTGGGTTGGCTGGCGCCAATCCCTGCTCGGCTTTGCTATGCTGTTGCTTGCCTTCGCGGGGTGGGTATTTTTCATCCCCGAGCCCGCCCGGCGCGAGTACGAGGCGTCGATGCCGCGTCGCGCGTCCATCCTGGCGATCATGCGCAACGAGAGCCTTTGGACGACAGCGGTCCTGATCGCTCCCGGCGTTCTTGGCGTCGCGGTGGCGTTCGCGATGGTTCAGCCGCGTCTGGTCGATCTCGGCTTTGGCGCCGCGGACATCGGCTGGATCGGCGCGTCAGCAAATATCCTGACGTTCACGATCATCGCGCCGCTGACCAGCGCGATCGTCGCCCGCCTGCTCCCGCATCGCGGCGTCATCTGGTGCTGCGCAATCCTGGCTGTCGGCTTTGCAGCGCTTTGGTTGATCGAACCGTATGTCGGGAGTCGTGTCGGCGCCGTGGCAGGCGTAGGTATCGTGTTTGCCGCCCTCGCGGTCCAGCACGTCGCATTCACCAATTGGTTTCTCGGTCTCGCACGGCCGGATGAGACGGCGACCGACGTCACGTTCCTGACGTCAATGATGGCGGCATTCGCTTTGGTCGGGTTCGCGGCGAGCGGCTTCATCGCCGCCCGGTTCGGCTATGGCGTTACGTTGATTCTACCCGGCATCGGCTATGCGGTCTCGGCCTTGCTCGCTGCCGCGTTCACGCGTTCACGCCAACCAACGGTCGCGACAGGGGACGAACCGTTGGCAATCGGGCGTACGCAGTAATTGGATCAACGGCCCATGACATCTACATTCGTATCGAATGCTGGAGCCCGGCGGCCGGGTGCTGGCCTGCTCCGGTCGATCCGCGGCTGGCTGTGCCTTGCGATCATCCTGCAGGTGATCTCGTCGGGGCTGGTCCTGGCGCCGTTGATCGGGCTGTCCGAGCTGGCGCCGATCCTCTTGGGCAACGGCGCACGCCAGCACGAGTCCTGGCGGCTTGTGGTGCTTTCGGCCGTATGTCTCGGCGGCGGGCTGGCGTTGCGCGGGTTGGCCGAACTCGTCACCCATCTAGCGGACAACGCATTCGCGCTGGACCTGCGCCAGCGGCTCGCCCGGCGGATCGCGCGGGCGCCGCTCGGCTGGTTGGACGGCAATAGCAGCGGGCAGATCAAGCAAGGCGTCCAAGACGACGTCACCGCGATCCATCATCTGATTGCCCATTCCTACGTCAACCTCGCCAACGCGGTTGCGACCACGCTCTTCGTCTACGGCTATCTGATGCAGGTCGATTGGCGAATGACGCTGGTGGCGCTGCTACCGCTGCCGGTTTCGCTGTTTCTCTACGGCCGTGTCGTGGCCGCAAGCAGCAGCGAGAAGATGGCGCGATATGGCGCTGCGCTGGCACAAGTCAATCACTCCGTGATCGAGTTCGCGCAGGGGATTCCGCTGGTCAAGATATTCGGCCGGCAAGGGCAGGCTCATCAGGCCTATCGCGCGGCGGTGGACGACTTCCTCGCCTTCTTTCTTGCCTGGGTGCGTCCGTTGATCCGGCCGGAGACGCTGTCGTCGCTGGTGATCGCCCCGATTACCTTGCTGTTCCTGGTGCTGACGTGCGGCACGTTCGCCGTCAGTCAGGGCTGGATGCAGGGCATGCAGCTTGTGCCCTTCGCCGTTTTGGGTCTCGGCATCTCGATCCCGATCGCAGCGTTGAGCAGCAGCGCACAGTCGCTTCAGCTCAGTCGGGGTGCCTTTGCCCGGTTATCGGCGCTGCTGAGTATTCCGCAACAGCAGGAGCCTGAGCCGGGACTGCAACCGGACGGCGGTTCGGTCAGTTTCGAACACGTGACGTTCTCATTCGACGGAGTTCGCCGGATTCTGGATGACGTATCCTTGACATTGCAGCCGGGCACGGTGACGGCGCTGGTCGGTCGTTCGGGATCTGGAAAGTCGACGTTGGCGAAGCTGCTGCTGCGTTTTCATGCGCTCGAGAGCGGCCGCATCACGCTCGGCGGGCGTGACATTGCCACGATCAATTCCCGCGACCTTTACCGGCATGTCGGCTTCGTCTTTCAGGACGTGCGGCTGCTGCGCATGAGCGTGCGCGACAACATCGCGCTGGCACGACCGGATACGAGCGACGAGGAGATCGAGGCGACCGCGACGGCGGCCGATATCCATCGCCGCATCCTCCAGCTTCCGCGCGGCTACCGGTCGGTCTACGGCGAGGACGCGCGGTTCTCGGGCGGCGAGGCGCAACGGTTGAGCATCGCGCGCGCTCTGTTGCTCGATCCACCGGTGCTGGTGCTGGACGAGGCCACCGCGCAGGCCGATGCCGAGGCCGAGGCTGCGATTCAGGCCGGGCTCTCGGCGCTGTTGGCGGGTCGAGGACGGGCTCGAACCGTCCTCGTGATCGCACACAACCTCAAGAGCGTGGTGAATGCCGACCTGATCGCCGTGCTGGACGAGGGCCGAATCGTAGAGACGGGGCAGCACCAGGCGCTGCTCGCCCGCGACGGATACTATGCGCGCATGTGGCGAGCTCAGAATCCCAATACTCAAGCGGAGGCGAGCGAGCGATGATCGTTCGACGGTTGGCCCGGTTGCTCGGGACGGGGAGTGAACCGTTGCTGCGGCGCTATCTCTGGCTGATGCTGATCTGCTGCGTCGTGCAAGGTCTTACCTTCGTGCTCGTCGTACCGATCATGCAGGCGCTGCTGGCTGGCGACCCGCGCGGCGCGGCGCGGTGGTTGCCGTTGCTGGCCCTTGGCACCTTCATGACATGGCTGCTGAACTATGCCGCGACCGTCCGCGGCTTTCGGGTTGCCATCAGGCTGCTGGAGACCCTGCGCCATCGCGTCGGCGATCATGTCGTTTCGCTGCCGCTCGGCTGGTTCACCCCGCAGAACACCGGCCGGCTCGGTATGACCCTGAGTCAGGGCGTGATGGATATCCTCGGACTCCCCGCGCGACAGTTGACCCCTTTGATGCGCGCCACCGTGACGCCACTGGTGGTGGTGGCGATGATGACGTTCTTCGACTGGCGGCTGGCGGTGATGGCTGCCGTGATCTTTCCTGGGGTGGCGCTGGTCTATTGGTGGGCCGGGCGCTTGGGCCGGGACGCTGACCGCGCCGTCGCCAGCGCCGCCGCCGAGGCGAGTGAGCGCATGGTCGAATTCGCGCAGAACCAGGCGGTTCTGCGCGCCTATGGTTGCGGCGATCGCGGTTACGCGATGTTCGACGACGCGCTGCTCGCGCAAAGCCGCGCCAGCCGGCGGCAGCTTTGGCTCGTGCTGCCGCCACTGCTCGCCAATTCCTGGCTCGGCCAGCTCAGCTTTCTCTCGCTGATGGCTGGTATCACCTGGCTCGCAATCGGCAGCGAACCGCAACATTTGGCGACGCTGATCGCGATGCTGGTGCTGATCAATCGGGTGGTTGACCCGTTGACCGAAGTCGCGAACTACAGCGCCGGCATCCGTATGGCATCGGCGCAGATGGAGGCGGTGGAAGCCATTCTGGTCGCCGAACCGCTACCGTTGCTCACGCCGGTGGCGCCGCTGCCCGCGACGTACGACATCGAGCTGGATCAGGTCGGCTTCGGCTATGTCCGCGGAACGCCGGTGCTCGACGCGATCGATCTGAAATTGCCCGCAAACACCACCACGGCCCTGCTCGGGATATCCGGCTCGGGCAAAAGCACGATCCTGCAACTGATTGCGCGATTTCACGATCCTGACCGCGGCGCGGTCAGGATCGGCGGCGTAGATCTGCGCCATCTCGAAAGCGCGGAGTTGATGCGATTGATCGCCCCGGTCTTCCAGGACACCTATCTCTTTTCTGGAACCTTGCGCGAGAATGTCCTGCTTGGCGATCCCGCGGCGAGTGAGCCAGAGCTGGAGCGGGTGGCGAAGCTGGCGCGGCTTGACGAAGTCATCGACCGCCTGCCTCAGGGATTGGAGAGTCAGGTCGGAGAACGCGGCAGCCTGTTGTCCGGAGGCGAGCGCCAACGCGTGTGTATCGCGCGGGCGCTGCTCAAGGACGCGCCGATCATGCTGCTGGATGAGGCGGCAAGCGGGCTCGACGGCGAGAACCAGTCAGCCGTCACCGAAAGCCTCCGCATGCTGCATGGCCGCAAGACGCTTCTGATCATTACGCACCAGCTCGACGCTATCCGGAACGCGGATCAGATCGTGGTGCTCGACAATCATCGCATCGTCGAGCAGGGCACCCATCCGCAACTGCTTGCGGCCGAGGGACGCTATGCGGCGTTCTGGCGCGCGCGTTCGGCATCGGCAGGTTGGCGGCTGCAAGCCTTCGATCAGGATATCGCACCCGACCGGAGCCGCTATGCTTCCGCTTCTCGATAGCTGCGCTTGTGCGGCGGCATGGCCGCTGCCCGACACGGACCTGACGAACCTCGATCTGTTCACAAGCGGCTTTCCGCATCCGCTGTTTACGGCATTGCGGCGACATGAAGGGCCGCATTTTCACCCGGCTACAGCGCTGACGCCGGGACGCGAGGGATTCTGGGTGTTCACGCGGTATCGCGACATCGTCCCCGTTGCGCGCGACAGCGTCGCGTTCTCCTCCGAGAGCGGCGGCGATCGGGAAGGCGGCGGCACCATGATCGAGGACCTGCCCCGTTCGGTCGGGGTCGGCTCGGTGATCAATATGATGGACGATCCAAGGCATCGGGCGTTGCGCCGTCTGGTCGCGCCGGGCATCACCCATGCGAGGATTGCAGCGCTGGAGCCCGTGCTGGCCGATGCGGCGCGGAGCGCGGTCGACCAAGCGGTGCGGCGCGGCCACGGCGATCTCGTCAGCGACATCGCCGCCGAGCTCCCGCTGCTTGCGATTGCGAGTTTGCTCGGCATTCCGCCGCAAGACCGCCACCAGATCTTTGCCTGGATCAATGCGGTGCTCGACTACGCCGATCGACAGCTCGGCGAGACCAGTCAGACCAGCGCGCAGGCGATGCAGCAGTTCATGGCGTATGGACATCGCTTCGTTGAAGCCAGGCGGCAGGCTCCGGGAGAGGACGTCATTTCGCTCGCGGTGACCGGCGAGTTGAACGACGGGCTTGGGCGATTGTCGGCCGTCGAGCAATTGATGGTGTTCAATGTCGTGATGGTCGCGGGCCTCGAGACCACCCGCAACGCCATCGCCGGCGGCATTCGTGCCTTCATCCAGCATCCGGAGCAATGGACCCGCTTGCAGAACCAGCGATCATTGATTGACCCGGCCCTGGAAGAGATCCTGCGCTGGACGTCGCCGACGCCCTACAACCGCCGGACCGCAACCCGTGACGTCGAGATTGGCGGCCGGCTGATCCGGCGTGGCGAGAAGGTGACGTTGTGGTGGGCATCGGCCAATCGCGACGAGGCGATTTTCGAGCAACCTTTCGCGTTCGATATCGGCCGGCCGGCCAATCCCCATCTGGCATTCGGCAGTGGCGGTCATGGTTGTCTCGGTGCGCAACTCTCGAGGCTCGAGATGCGCGTCGTGCTGAATGCGCTGCTGGAGCGTGTCGACGGTTTCGACCTCGCCGGTGACACCGAGTGGGTGCGAAGCAACAAGCACACCGGAATCCGGCGCATGCCGGTCCGCTATTCGGAGGCATCGTCACAGTCGGCCCGCCACGGCGCCGTGACTGGTGCGACCGAGGGCCGTTTCTGATCTTCATGGAGGGCTCCAATGCCGCCACCCAAGGCACCGGAATGTTGTGAGAATCTCGGTGACATCCGCGAGGGACTTGATGATTTGGACCGGCAGATCGTCGCGATCCTGAAACACCGCATGGCTTACGTCAGGGCAGCAGCGCAGTTCAAACCGACCGAAGAAAGCATTCCGGCCCCTGAACGGGTGGCCGTCATGCTGGCCGACCGGCGCGCTTGGGCCGATGCTGCGGGGCTACCGGCGGACGGCGTCGAAATGCTGTTTGCGGGGCTGATCCAGTGGTTCATCGACCAGCAGGTTTTGCATTGGCGGACGCTGCACGGCGTTGCGGCCCGAGGGGGATCGCGATGATGTCGCAACCTCCCTCGGACCTGCTGCAATGCCTGACCGAGGCGAAAGGCCGCGTCAATGAAGACCGGCCGGAGATTTTGGCATCGTATTCCATGCCGTGGACCGCCAGCGACCACGCCATCCTCTTCGCGTCGAACCGGTTGATCGAGCCATCGGCGACGCTGTGGGCGATCCCGCAACGGGAGCTTGCGCTGCTTGGGCTGGGAGCGGCGCGTGAATTCCAGGTCGGAGCGGAGACGCCGTGGTCCGCCATTCAGCAGCAATGGTTGCATCTCGTTGAGACAGCCGTCATCCACGGTGGTCATCGGCCGCTGCTGTGCGGCGGCTTTGCCTTTGACCGATTCTGTCCACGCCGGTCGCGGTGGCGGCACTTTCCGGCCGCCGCGCTCACCTTGGCGCGCTTCTGCTTGTCCCGGCGCGGCGGGGCGACCCGGCTCACCATCAATATCCTGGTGACCGCCACATCGGATTGCGTCGCGTTGGCCAACGACGCGATTGCGGATTGGACAAGGATCGTGTCGCGTCGGCCACCTGCGTCATGCGGCGCCGGGCTTGCCGATGCGCCGGATCCCGACGTTGCCGCCGATAGCTGGAAACGCAAGGTGGCGGCGGCCATTGACAGCATTGGTGCCGGCGCAATGGCCAAGGTGGTGTTGGCGCGCACGAGGACCGTACCGCTCACCGTTCCGATCGAGGATATTCTCTCGAACCTGTCCGAGACCCATCCTGATGCCTACCTCTTCGCCTTCGCGCGCCAGGACGCCTGCTTCTTGGGAGCGTCTCCGGAGCGCTTGATCGAGTTCCGCGACGGCTACCTGTCGACCTGGGCTTTGGCTGGCAGCGCGCCGCGGAGCACGGTCCCGGTCGAAGACGCGCGCCTCGGACTGGGCTTGCTGCGCAGCGCCAAAGATCGTCATGAGCATGCGCTTGTGGTGCATGAACTTCGATCGGTTCTGGCCCGCCATTGCAGGCGGCTGCGAATTGCCGAGGAGCCGGACCTGCGCAAGTTGCCGCATGTGCAACACCTGATAACGCCGATCGAGGGGCAGGCACATGATGATCTGCAACTGCTCGCGCTGCTGGAGCAGCTTCATCCGAGCCCGGCGGTCGGAGGTCTACCCCGCGCAGCCGCGCTTGCCCACATTCGGGAACAGGAGGGCTTGGATCGTGGCTGGTATGCTGGGCCGGTCGGCTGGATCGACGACCGAGGAGAAGGTGAATTTGCCGTCGCGTTGCGTTCGGCACTGTTGCATGAGGGATGCGCCACGCTGTTTGCCGGTTGCGGGATCGTTGATGGCTCGTCGCCCGACGATGAATATCGGGAGACCGAAGTGAAGATGCGGACGATGGCGTCGGCGCTGAGCAGCCGTCCATCGATGTCGCGACGCTACGGATAGCATGGCGGTTCTCACGCTATTCTCCGCCGACCTTGATGATCCGTCGCTTAGCGATGCGTCGGTCGCGAGCTGTCTCGACACGGCGGAGCGGGCAAGGGCGGGCCGCTACGCGCGACCAGAGCTTGCGCGGCGGTTCGTGGCGGGCCGGGTGATGATGCGCCACGCCTTGGGACGGTTGCTCGGTGTTCGGCCCGTGGACGTCGCGATAGCCTACAATGCCTGGAATAAGCCGGAACTGAAGAACGGTCCGTTCTTCAATCTATCGCATACCGGCCGGGCCGCACTGTTCGCCCTTGATGAACTGGCGCCGGTCGGCGTGGATATCGAAACCGATGATCCGGCGGCGGAGCAAGGATGGTTTGATGCGATCCTCTCCGACCGGGAGAGGGCAGAGATCACCGCTGGCTGCCCCGCCGCAATGTTGCTTCGCCTGTGGGTACGCAAAGAGGCTATCGTGAAAGCCATTGGTTGTGGCTTCTCACTGGCCCCGGATACGCTGGATGTCGGGCTTTGTGAGGTCGACATACGCAATTGGCGAGCGATCGAGATCGGTCTGAACGGTGGTTCGAGTTCTCTTGTCCTTCTCGATTTGCCCGGCCGTGAGATCGGAGCAGTTGCGAGAAAATGCGGCCCCCCCGCCCACATCGTTCGGACGGCATTTACGCGGGAGTGCGGCTTGATTGCCCGGTAGCGTCGGCGATTCTTGCAGGTATGCGCCATCCGGCGTCGATCAGATTGAATTCCATCCATTCGGCCGACGAAGCTCGCCGAGGCGTACAAGAACTGGCGGCGCCAGCTTCGAGGCGTTCCTGGTTACTGCGTGTCCGTTCAATCATCGATTGCCCGCAGCGGCTATCACCGTCCGGCCGCCCGGGACGGACGGTGGCGGCCGATATCCGTCGCGTCAGCGTGCCGGCGACCCCGGCTCGTCCGCGCGCCATCGGATGACTGGGCTCGCTTCGGGCGCGTTGCCCGATTAGCCATACCAATTGAGGTTAATTCCGTGGTGCTGTTGACGGCGCTTCGGCCTCGTCTCCATGTTGCGCCTATTGCAAAATGGCGAGGCACCACATGCCTGTTGAGTTGATGATTTTATCGATCGTAGTGATTGCCGTCGGTGCGATTTCCAGCACGCTCTATGTGAGACGGCAGGACGTCCTGCATGGACCCTACATCAAGCGAGACCCCACCAACGGGCATGCGGCCTGATCACATGAACATCCTTCGATGGGTAGGCGGAATCCTGCTGGTGGGCTTCTGCGCCGCAAGTTTGATGGCTGTTCTGACCGTCACGAAACGGATCGCGGTGGAGCGGCCGAGCCCGTCGCTCAAGCTGAAGCAGATCGACGGAAGGACTGCCGTCAACCGGTTCGAGGTGCCAAGCCCGATCGTTCGTCGCATTGCTTGACCTCGCATCCGGACGAGCTAGCCGAATCTGTTGATCGGTCGGAGCCGGTGCGTTCATGCCGGTTACGCGGTCGTCGCGACCGTGGCGGCGAAGATGGCTCTGTCATGCGCCGCGATCCCGTGGCTGTGGAGACAAGGGCCGCCATTGAGGGTTCGTCTCGATGCCCTCGTATTGTCTCCCAACTCGCCTGAAGCTCCGTCGGCACCAATCGGTCTCGCCGCCGTCCTAGCGGGCCTGCGCGCGAGTCCAAGACAGCTTCCATTCGGCTGGCCTATCTGGTCCTTGGCGCGCCGCCGCGTCTCTGCGAAGCGTCGATCCGGGAACAGCGCTCGAGGTACCAATGAGATTTGCTGGACGAAATGCACTGGTGACCGGTGGTGGAACCGGTATCGGTGCGGCGGTCGCGCGGCGTCTTGCCGCGGACGGCGCCAGGGTCGCGGTCATGGGGCGGCGCAGCGAGCCGCTGCGGGAGCTTGCCGATCAGACCGGGTGCCTCGTGGTGCAGGCCGACGCCGCGGATGGCGCTGCGGTCCGCGCCGCGCTCGGTGAGATTCAGGGCAAGCTTGGCAAGCTCGATATTCTCGTCGCCAATGCCGGTGGTCATGGGGTCGGCCCGACCATCTCGATGACGGACGAGACCTGGGCGCTGTCGACGCGCCTCAACCTTGACACGGCTTTCGTTTGCGCGCGCGAAACCCTTCCCGACCTGATCGAGCGACGGGGCGCCATTGTGATCGTTGCGTCGATCGCCGGCCTGTTCGCAGGCCCGCAGGCCGCCGGCTACGTCACCATGAAACATGCCTGTATCGGCCTGGGCAAATCGCTGGCCCGTGACTACGGCCGCAAGGGCGTGCGGACCAACACGGTCTGCCCGGGCTGGGTCGCGACGGCCATGGCCGACGAACAGATGCAGGTGCTGGTCGAGAAGCACCGGCTTTCCTCGATCGAAGAAGCTTATCGCCTGGTGACCAAGGACGTGCCGCTCGGCCGGCCGGCAACGCCGGAAGAGGTTGCCAATGTCGTTTGCTTCCTGGCCTCGGACGAAGCGAGCGCGATGAATGGCTCGATCCTGACGGTCGATGGCGGCGCCACCGTGGTCGATCTGCCGACGCTGGCGTTTGTCGAGTAAGGAGGACGTGTGAGATGGAGCAAGCAAGCAGGCCTGCGGACTGGAAACATTTCGATGACTTTGCCGCCGGCATCGCCACCAATCGCCTGCCGGTTACGGACAGGCTCGCGGGCAAGTCGCTCGATGTCACGCTGCAAAACGGGCGTGCGGTCAGACTGAACTTCGCCTCTGCAGATCGGGTTGAATGGGCGGAGGGGAGCGCAGCCGGGCAGGACTGGTACGAGGCGATCGATGTCGCGCCGGACGTGCTCTTCATCAACATGACGTTCTCCGGGCGCCCCGATGAGGACGAGGCCTTCATCGTCAATCTCAGGACGCGTCGGGTCCTTTCGGTGCGGGAGCGGGTGCGGCCTGCGAGCGAAGCGCCTGGTGAGCCCCGCGTGCGGCAAGACTATACGCCCGGCATCGTCGGCGACCCCGCGGTTCCGGCCACAGGGATCGAGCCTGCGCCGACGCGGGATCTGATCGGGCTGACCGCGCATTACGAATACAGCCCGCAGCACGTCTACGAGCACGTCTATCTGAGTTCACAGCGCTATGCTTGGCAGAACATCGTCGGCGTGCAGCGCGGGCACGGCGACGTCGATTTGGCCACCACCTACAAATTCGATCACAACCAATATGTGTTCGGGTTTCGTGAGTTCATCATCCCGGTGGCGTCGATCTTCTTCTACAATTGGGACGACATGCGTTCGACCGGGAAATTTCTTGGCGTGACCAGCCAGGGCACGATCGAGAACAAGCCCGCCGGCGCGTTCATCGCGATGAAGTCGCGGACCTCCTACGACGACAGCAAGCAACCGGTTTGACGGGAGGCAAGGCGAAGTGAGCGCGAACTACGATGCAATCAAGGCGCATTACGCGGCGTCCGACCGCAAGGATGTTGCGGGCATGATGGCGCCCATCACTCCCGAAACGCGCTGGACCGAGATGGCA
This sequence comes from Bradyrhizobium sp. UBA2491, assembly GCF_002341725.1. Lineage (NCBI taxonomy): Bacteria > Pseudomonadati > Pseudomonadota > Alphaproteobacteria > Hyphomicrobiales > Nitrobacteraceae > Bradyrhizobium > Bradyrhizobium sp. UBA2491. The sequence goes on along the minus strand of NZ_DDOP01000049.1, from coordinate 4,319 downwards.
GGCTTTCCGTATGCGGGCACATATGTCGGCGCCGGCGCCATCGTGGACGGCGTCTTCAAGCGCATCGGCGAGGAGTGGATCGACTATACGTTCGCGCTCGAACGGCTGATCGATGGCGGTGCCACCATCGTCGGTGTCGGGACCTATTCGGGCCGTTACAAGCAGACCGGGAAATCGATGACGGCGCGCGTGGTGCATGTTTGGGACATGAACGAGGGGCGGGTCGTTCGCTTCGAGCAGTTTGCCGACACCAGCCTCGTTGCCGACGCGACGACCTAGAGCCGGGATTCCTTCCTCCTCGGCCCTCCTCGGCGCGGCTCACGATGTGGGCCGCGTCTTTTTTTGCGGGTCCAGCCTTGCTCGTTTGCGTCCTAGGCAGGCCGCGTCGGAGTCCAAGACGCCTGCGAAGGGCCGGGCCTACTATCCGCCAGCTCGACAAGCGTCGGACGGTTGCGGACGGCTTCGCTCCAAGGAGCGCCGCGATCTCAAACGGACGCGCCGGTGCAACGTCGCCATCCCGCTGGGTGGCCTAAGGAGGGGAAACGCATGAGCTTGAGGAACACGATCCTGGGAATCGTTACGGCAGCGCTGCTCGGCTGTGCCGGCGGCGTGGCCCACGCGGCGGATGCCAAATGCGGCGCCACCACCGGCAAGGCGGCAACCGGTGAGCCGATCGTGATCGGCGGAATCGTCAGCGTCACCGGACCGGATAATTTCAGCTCGTCCGGCCTGGCAGCCGCGGCCTACTTCAAGTGCCTGAACGCCAATGGCGGCGTCAACGGACGTCCGATCAAGTACCAGATGGAAGATGACGGCTGGAATCCCGAGCAGTCGTCGCAGGTCGCAGCCAAGCTCATCCGCGATCAGAAGGCCGTGGCGCTGGTCGGCAATATGAGCTTTGTCGATTGTGGTGCGAACCAGGGCATCTACGAAAAGGAAGATATCATGGTCATTGCGGGGGTCGGTGTCCCGCGCGACTGCTTCTTCCAGAAGAACTATGCACCGACCAACGCCGGCCCGCGCGTCAGCAACACCAAAGCCGTGATGGATGTGGCGCAGACCTATCCGGGCAAGATCAAGCGCGTCGTTTGCATCGCGCCGAACATCCCGAACCTCGGTGAATGGTCCTGTTCCGGTGCGGTCGCCTGGATCAAGAAGCAGGGCGGCGACGGCAAGATCATCACCTTCGACCCCGGCTCGCTCGATGCCACCTCGGTCGTCCTCGAGGCAATGGCCTTCAAGCCTGACGTCATCAGCGTTGGCACGCCCAAGGGCCTGGCTGTTCCGATCTTTGCCGCTGCGGAAGAGCAGGGGCTTGCCGACAAGGTGCATTTCACCGGACCCGCCTCCCTGTACAATCCGGACTTTCCTCGTGCGATCGGAAAATACTGGGACGGCAAGGTCACCGTGGACATGGAGCTGAATGCGGCCGATGCGGGCACACCCGACATGCTGAACTGGCTCGCGGTGATGGACAAATACGGCCAGGCCTCCGATCCGAGGGACACGTTCTCGCAAGCCGGTTACCTCGCCGCACGGGTCACCGCTGAAACCCTGCTGAAGATGGATGCCGCCAAGATCGATCGGAAATCGGTGACGGCGGCTCTGCGCAACATCAAGCGGTTCGAAAGCGATATGTGGTGTTCGCCCTGGTATGTCGGCGACGGGCCTCGTCACAACGCAAATCATGCGGGCCCCGTGTCATTCGTCAAGGACGGCAAACTCGTGGCAAAGCCGGTGTGCATCGAGTCGGAAGATCCCGAACTCGACGATGTGCACGCCTACGAGAAGACGATCGGCATCGCGAAGTAGCAGCCATGCCTGATTTCACGCCCTTTCTCGTTTCGGGCCTCGCGACGGCGGCAACCTACGTCCTGTCCGGCGTCGGCATCGTGGTGCTCTACCGGGCTGCGGGCATTGTCAATTTCGCCCAGGGCGCCGTCGGTGCCCTGGCGGCCTTTATCTCCTGGTCGATCGTCGAGCACGGAGGGCCCCCTGGCTGGTCGTGGGTCGCCGGCGTCACTGCCGCCGCGCTCGTCTCGCTGTTCTATGGTCGGGTCATTGCACCCCGCCTCGCCTACAGCGATCCGATCATGCGTGCGGTGGCAACGCTGAGTTTTGCGCTGATCCTGCTCGGCTTCATGGGTTACGTCTGGGGGGAGGCGCCACGCCGGCTTCGCCTGCCCACGGATACGATGAGTTTCGAGCTCCTGGGCGTCCGGATCACGATGACGCGGGCAATTGCATTCGGCCTTGGCGTGCTGGCGACCAGTGCCGTGATGTTGTTTCTCGCCTATAGCCGCATTGGCCTTCAGATGCGCGCGCTCGCCAGCAACCGCGATCTCAGCGCGATGCTCGGGGTTCGCGTACTTCGCGTCGACAGCTGGGCGTGGGTGATCTCCGGCCTGCTGGCGGGCGTCAGCGGCGTGTTGCTGGCCGATTTGCAGCGCTTGAGCGGGCAGGCTCTCACCTTCGCGGTGATTCCGGCGATCGCCGCCGCGGTGCTCGGGCGCTTTGTATCCCTGCCTGCGACCGTTGCTGGCGGCCTGGTGATCGGGGTCTGCGAGGCACTGCTGACGCCGGTCCCCGTGATCGGGCCGTTCCGCACCGCGATCCCCTTTCTCTTTGCGGTTGGCGCCATGCTGTGGATGCAGCGTCGCATGACCTTCGTCTACAGGTGAGCTGGCGTGACTGATCGAAGCCTGGAGGCAACCGCACTGATTCCCTTTTCACGATTGCCGTTGCGCGAGCTCGCCATGTGTGCCGGCGCGCTTGCCGCGCTCTATTTCCTGCCGGCTGCGCTCAGCGACTACTGGCTGCGCACGCTGATCTCGGTCACCGCGCTCACCGTCGCCAGCTTGAGCGTCAGTGTGCTGTTCGCTCAGCTCGGCATGGTCTCACTGGCCCAGTATGGCCTGCTCGGAGTTGGCGGCTGGTTCGCGCTCAGAATATCGCATGGCCTCGGCGTACCGTTCGAGCTCGCGCTGCTGACGGGCGGCTTCGCCGCGGCGCTGGTTGGGCTGGTCATCGGCCTGCCCGCGCTGCGGATGCGCGGGCTTTACCTGGCGATCATCACCTTGATGATGGCCGGTGCGATCCAGGTGCTGATCAGCGCGTTCGGCTTTCCGGATGGAGGCTCGGGCATCCTCGGCAAGAGCACGGGAACGCGGATGATGATGGCGCGTCCCTTCCTCGCGCAGAACGATGAAGCCTATCTGCGTTATGCCATCGTGATCGCAGCGCTCTGTTACCTGCTCGTGCTGTTGCATGTTCGTGGGCGACCGGGCCGCGCATGGGCGATGATCCGCCGCAGCGAAGTCTGCGCGCTGGCCGGTGGCGTCGACATCACCGCCTACAAGGTGCGGGCCTTTGCGCTGGCTGGCTTCCTTGCGGGAATTGCCGGCGGACTGCTCGCGGGCGGCGTCGGCCAGCTCGATGCAAGCGCATTCCCCGCCAGCCAGTCGATCATGCTGTTCGCGCTGACTATCGTCGGCGGGGCCTATTCCTGGTTCGGCCCGATCATTGCCGGGTTGCTGCTGCGGGCATTCCCGGCGCTGCTGAACGACTTTCGTGTCGACGGCAATATCGCGACCATGATCTTCGGCCTCGGCCTGCTGCACGCCTTGATCACGGCGCCGCGTGGCGTCGCCGGCCAACTGGCGGATCTGGTTCGGACGGTTCGCCGGCTCTTGCGCGGCAAGCGAGAGGCCGAGCCATGATCGAGATCGACGATGTCACCGTGCAATTCGGCGGCGTGCTCGGCTTGAACGCCTTGACCGCCAATCTGGCGGAGCCGGTCACCGGCCTGGTCGGCCCGAACGGCGCCGGCAAGACCACCTTGATCAACGTCCTTTCCGGATTCGTGCGGCCGACGAAGGGCCGCGTGCGGGTCGATGGACGAGACCTGAAGGATATTCCCATTCGCAAGCGCGCCGCGTTTGGCCTCCGCCGAACCTTTCAGAATGAGCAGATCGTCGAGAATCTGACCGCCGGCGACAATGTTGCCGCGGTGCTCGACAACGTGCCGATGGACGGCCAGCCGCAGCGGCTGTCGATCGACAAGGCGTTGGACTTCGTCGGTCTTCTCGCCAGGCGCAATACGCCTGGACATGAGCTGAACGCCTATCAGCGCCGCATGCTGGAGATCGCGCGGGCGACCGCAGGCCTACCCCGATTGATCATGATGGACGAGCCCGGAGCGGGGCTCGCACAGCATGAGAGCGAGCACCTGCGCGACGTCATCAAGGCTATTCACGGTCATTGCGGCGCGCAGGTGCTGTTGGTCGATCATGACGTCGATTGTCATTCGGCCTGCAATA
>NZ_DDOP01000052.1:0-15336 GCF_002341725.1 Bradyrhizobium sp. UBA2491 | reverse complement strand
TGACCAGTTCGTCGCGCGCCGTCGACCGACCAGCTCTGCCTCAACACCAAGGGCGAGCGGTGGACCTGCGGCGTCGCGGCGCGCGACGAACTGGTCAAGTATGCCGGCAACAAGAGCTGGACCTGTCACGCCCGCTCGGTCGACCGCCGCGGCCGCACCATCGCGCGCTGTGAGGTCGACGGCGAGGACATCCAGAAATGGATGGTCAGCAATGGCTGGGCGCTGGCCTATCTCCGCGTCTCGCACGACTACGAGGCGGACGAGAAGGCGGCGCGCGAAGCCAAGGCCGGGATGTGGCAGGGCGCGTTCATCGCGCCGTGGGACTGGCGGGTGCGCAACAAGAAGACCACCGTGCTCGGTGCGGTGAAAGTGCCGGAGAGTGCACACGCGATCCTGCAAGCCTCCGCCTCCGGCCCGGTGGCGCCCTCGCCCGACTGCACCATCAAGGGCAACGTCAACCGCTCCGGTGAATGCATTTTCCACCAGCCGACCAGCCGCTGGTACGCGCGGATCGAGATGAAGATCTCCAAGGGCACGCGCTGGTTCTGCTCGGTCGAGGAAGCCGAAGCCGCCGGCTGCCGCGAGACGCGGCGCTGAGGCGCGCGACGTAGTGATCCGGAAGCGTGTGCCGTGACCGACGTCGAGATCAACCCGCCAGCGGCGCACCGTCGCAAGCGGCTGCGCTATCTGCAACTGCTGCTGTTCGTGCTGGTCATCTATTTGATCGCGGCCTATCTGGTGCTGCCGGCGCTGTGGACGCATCACGAGCACCAGAAGGGCCTCGCCAACCTGCCGATGGTGACCCGCACCGCGCAAGGGATTCCCGGTGACCCGATGAATGTCGGGTTGATCGGCGACACCAAGGACGTGGTTTGCGCGATGCACGAGGCCGGCTGGTTTCCCGCCGATCCGGTCACGCTGAAATCCTCGATCGAGATCGTCGGCTCCGTACTGCTCGATCGTCCCTACAAGGATGCGCCGGTGAGCAACCTGTTCTATCTCGGCCGCCGCGAGGATCTCGCCTTCGAGCGGCCGGTCGGCACCAGCGCGGATCGCCGCAACCATGTGCGGCTCTGGCGGGTGCTCGATCAGGGCGAGGAGAAGCGGCCGGTGTGGCTTGGTGCCGCGACGCTCGACCGCGGCGTCGGCGTCAGCCACTACACCGGCGCGGTGACCCATCATATCGCCCCCGATCTCGACGCCGAGCGCGCGCAGCTCGCCGCCGATCTCGAATCCGCCGGCATGGTCACCGCGAAATATCAGGTCACCGGCATCGGCCCGACCCTCAATGGCCGCAATGGCGGCGGCGATCTCTATTACACCGACGGCGAGATCTGGGTGCTGCGGCTGGTCGAGGCGTGCAGCAAGAACCACGGCAGCGTCGCGCAGATCCCGAGCCCCGCCGCGACCGAATTCAAGGACCAGATCTGGCACGCGGTGGTGGAATCGATCGACAAATGAGGCGCGTGTCCCGCGCTTTTGGAAATGCTGGATTGCTTCGCCCGGCTCGCAATCAGGGCCGCGATGGAATAGTCTCCGCGCCTGACCCCTCACACGCATGATTTGCGCGCTTACCCCAAAAGGAACAGGACGATGACCGTTCGCGCGGGCCGGGAATTTCTGGCCATCCCCGGGCCTACCACAATGCCCGATCAGGTGCTGCAGGCGATGCACCGCCCGGCGCTCGACATCTACTCCGCCGAGATGGTCGAACTGACCGAAAGCCTGCTGCGCGATCTCTCCAACCTGTTCGCCACCAAGGGTAAATCCTACATCTACATCTCGAACGGCCACGGCGCCTGGGAGGCGACGCTCTCCAACGTGCTGTCGCGCGGCGACAAGGTGCTGGTGCTGGAGAGCGGCCGCTTCGCGATCGGCTGGGGCATGGCGGCGGCCGCGATGGGCGCCGAGGTCGAGGTGCTGAAGGGCGACTGGCGCCGCGCCATCCGCCCGGCCGAGGTCGAAGAACGGCTCAAGCGCGACACGGAACACAAGATCAAGGCGATCCTGGCGGTGCAGATCGATACCGCCTCCGGCGCGGTGAACGACATCGAGGCGATCGGCAGGGCGATCAAGGCCGCCGGCCATCCCGCACTGTTCATGGTCGACACCGTCGCCTCGCTCGGCTGCATGCCGTTCGAGATGGACAAATGGTATGTCGACGTCGCGATGTCAGGCTCGCAGAAGGGCCTGATGACGCCGCCCGGCCTCGGCTTCGTCGCCGCCAACGACCGTGCCTGGGACGCCCACAAGAAGGCCAACCTGCGCACGCCCTATTGGGACTGGACCGAGCGCGAGGGCAGCGAGCACTACCGCAAATATGCCGGCACCGCGCCGGTGCATCTGCTGTTCGCGCTGCGCGAGGCGATCAACATGCTGCACGCCGAGGGGCTGGAGAATGCCTTCGAGCGGCACCGGCTGCTCGGCGAAGCGGTGCGTCGTGCTGTCGCGGTCTGGGCCGAGGGACAGGTGCTCGGCTTCAACATCGCCGAGCCCACGGAGCGTTCCAACACGGTGACGACCGTGACCGTGAAGGGCGCCGATCCCGCCGCGATCCAGCGCTACGCCAAGGAGAAATGCGGCGTGGTGCTCGGCACCGGCATCGGTGATTTGCAGGGCCAGGCGTTCCGCATCGCGCATATGGGCCACGTCAACGCGCCGATGATCCTCGGCACGCTCGGCGTCGTCGAGGTCGCGCTGACCGCGCTGAAGATCCCGCACGGCAAGGCCGGCGCCGACGCCGCGATCCAGTGGCTCGGCGAGAACGTGAAGGCGTAGGCCTGTCCTTCAAGCTGCGGATGAATCCATTCATCCCGTCATCCTGAGGAGGCCGCGCAGCGGCCGTCTCGAAGGATCGACGGCCACACTGCCCGCCGCGAAGAAAGTACAAACCCGCTGAAACATCCGGAGAGCGCTCCGTCGGGTGACGGAACGGCTGCCACGACTTATTGAGAAGGCCCCTCCACTTTTCGTCGTCATCGTTTTCCGCTTTACTGCCGGCAACAGCCGGGCACTGATCCCTGCGACAAAGTCAAATGGAGGGATCGCTTGGCATCGGTGGAACTGCGCGGCCTGGTCAAGCGGTTTGGTTCGTTTGTCGCGGTTGATGATGTCTCCCTCACGATCGATCACGGCCAGCTGGTCTGCCTGCTCGGGCCGTCCGGCTGCGGCAAGACCACGACGCTGCGGCTGATCGCAGGCTTCCTCGAACCATCCGACGGCGAGATTCGCGTCGGCGACCGCGTGGTGTCGTCGAGGGCGCGCACGCTGCCGCCCGAGCAGCGCAACATGTCGATGATCTTCCAGAGCTACGCGCTGTGGCCGCATATGACGGTGGCCGAGAACATCGTCTATGGCCTGCGCCTGCGCAAAATGGATCGCGACACGATCGCGAAGAAGCTCGCCGCGATCCTGGCGACCACCAGGCTGGAACCGCTGGCGCAGCGTTATCCGGGCGAGCTGTCCGGCGGCCAGCAGCAGCGCGTCGCGCTGGCCCGCGCGCTGATCGTCGGCCCCGAGACGCTGCTGCTCGACGAGCCCTTGTCCAACCTCGACGCCAATCTGCGCGAGGAGATGCGGTTCGAGATTCGCCGGCTACATGACGAATATCGCAACACCACCGTCTACGTCACCCACGATCAGTCCGAGGCGATGACGACCGCCGATTTGATCGCCGTGATGAACGCCGGCAAGATCGACCAGCTCGGCACGCCCGAGGACATCTATGCGCGGCCGGAATCCGAATTCGTCGCGCGCTTCATCGGCGCTGCCAATGTGATCAAGGGCACCGCGCGCGACGTGAGCCATGTGGCGTTCGCCGGTGCCACGCTGGAAGTGGTCGGCGCCAGGCTCGCCGCCGGCCAGACCGCGCCGGTCGCGATCCGCCAGCATGAGATCCAGCTCTCGACCCAGGCCCCCACGGCGACGCAGAACACGCTGAAGGCCGTCGTGACGCGGCAGGTCTATCTCGGCATGAACCGCGACTACATGGTGGAAACCGCTGACGGCACCTCGCTGCGGGTGACCACGCCGACCGAGACCGCGGTCGAGAAGGGCAGTGAGGTCTGGTTGACACTGCCGCCCGAACGCTGCCGCGCGCTGAGCCGATAACAACAAGAAACGGAGGAACGCGATGCGGAAGGCGATTTCCAGACGCGATGTCCTGAAAGCCTCGGCGGCGCTTGCCGCCGGCGCGGTGTTCGCTTCGCCGGCACGCGCCGCGGCACCCGCGCCGGTCGCGATTACGCCCGAGCTCGTCGCGGCCGCGAAGAAGGAAGGTCAGCTCGTATTCTATTCGTCGATGGACCTGCCGGTCGGCGAAAAGCTCGGCAAGGCGTTCGAGGCCGCCTATCCGGGCATCACGGTGCAGATCGAGCGATCCGGCTCGGAGCGGCTGTTCCAGCGCGTCGCGCAGGAATTCGATTCCAACATCCACGCCGCCGACGTCGTCAACAGCGCCGATGCCTCGCACTTCATTCCCTGGAAGAAAAGCGGCTGGCTGATGCCGTTCGTCCCCGAAGACGTCGCGAAGTGTTTCCCGGATGGCTATCGCGATCCGGACGGCATGGCCGTGACCACGCGGCTGTGGCTATCGTCGATCGCCTACAACACCAATCTGGTGAAGGCCGGGGACGCGCCGAAGAGCTTTGCCGATCTGCTCGACCCGAAATGGGTCGGCAAGATGGTGAAGGGCCACCCGGCCTATAGCGGCACCATCATGACCACCACGTTCCAGATCGTGCGCGAGCTCGGCTGGCCGTATCTGGAGAAACTTTCCAAACAGCGCGTCATGCAGGTGCAGTCCTCGACCGATCCGCCGAAGAAGCTCTCGCTCGGCGAGCGCGCGGTCATGGCCGACGGCAATGAGTACGGCATCGTGCTCTTGAAGGAGGCCGGACAGCCGGTCGAGGCGGTCTATCCAACCGAGGGCACGCCGACGATCTCGGGACCGACCGGCATCTTCGCCACGGCGCCGCATCCGAACGCCGCCAAGCTGTTCCAGGCCTGGCTGCATACCCGCGAGACCCAGCAATTCTTCGTCGACTTCACCGGCCAGTATTCGCTGCACGCCCAGGTGCAACCGAAGGCCGGCCGGCGCAAGCTATCCGACATCAAGCTGATGAAGGAGGATCCGGCGGGGGTGGAGGCGATGACCGAAGAGATCAAGACGCGCTATGCGCGGCTGTTTCGGGTGTGAGGATGGAGCGCACCGCCATACTCACCGCCGTCATTCCGGGGCTCGCGAAGCGAGAGCCCGGAATCCATTTCACCGCCGTCACTTGCAGCCCGATGGATTCCGGGCTCGCGCTGTGCGCGCCCCGGAATGACGGGTGGAAACATCTCGCATGACCACAACCACCACCTCCCCCGCTCTTCGCCCCCGCATCGACTGGACCCGCCCCGTGCTGTGGCTGTTCGCGGCGGTGCTCGTCCTGCTCATCCTGCTGCCGCTGTCGTGGCTGGCGATCTACGCCTTCACCGACAAGAACCGCCATCCGACGCTGCAAAACTTCGTCACCCTGTTCAGCAATCCCGACTTCCTCGATCCGCTGCTGACGACCGCGATCATCGCGACCGTGTCGGCCTTGATCTGCTGCATCGTCGCGGCGCCGATCAGTTGGCTGGTGTCGCGCACCGACATGCCGGGCCGGCAGACCATCCGTGCGCTGGTGACGGCCTCGTTCGTGACACCGCCGTTCCTCGGCGCGGTCGCCTGGGAATTGCTGGCGGCGCCGAATTCCGGGCTGTTGAACCAGCTCTACCGGCTGTTCGCCGGCGAGGATGCCGATGCGCTGTTCAACATCTATTCGATGACCGGGATCATCTTCGTGATCTCCTGCTACACGTTCCCGTTCGTGTTCGTGCTGGTGGCCAATGCGCTCGACACCATGCCGGGCGAGCTGGAGGATGCCTCCGCGATCCTCGGCGGCAATGCCTGGACCACGGCGCGGCGAGTGACCATTCCGCTCGCGCTGCCGGCATTGGTCGCCGGCGCGTTGATCGCCTTCCTGCAAGCGATGACGCTGTTCGGTTCGCCGGCGATCCTGGCGCTGCCGGCCGGCTTCCACACCATGACGACCAAGATCTGGAGCCTGTTCCAGTACCCGCCCAAGCTCGAGCTTGCGGCCGCCGCCGCGGTGCCGCTGCTGGTGCTCACCATCCTGCTGCTGCAAGGCCAGAAGGCGCTGCTCGGCCGCCGCTCCTATTCGGTGATCGGCGGCAAGTATGGCGCGCCGCGCCGGGTCCAACTGCAAGGCTGGCGCTGGGCCGCACTCGGCTTCTGCCTGCTGGTGCTGCTCTGCCCGGTGTTCCTGCCTTATCTCGCACTGCTCAACGCCGCGTTCTCGCCGAATGCCACCACGTTGGTGATGCCGTCGACGGCGACCCTGCACAACATCATCTTCGTATTCACCGAGCTGTCGTCGACGCAGCTTGCGCTGAAGAACACGGTGATCCTCGGCACCGCGACCGCGACGATCGGCACCATCCTGGCGCTCGTCATCGCCTATGTCACGACGCGCAAGGTGATCGCCGGCCACCGCGTGCTCGGCTTCCTCGCCACCGCGCCGGTTGCCGTTCCCGGCATCGTGCTCGGCGTCGGCCTGTTCCTGAGTTACACGCGGCCGCCCTTCGTGCTCTACGGCACGCTGTGGATCCTGCTGCTGGCCTTCCTCACCATCAATCTGCCATCGGCCTATCAGCAATTGCAGGCGGCATTCACGACCATCCATCCCGAACTCGAGGAGGCGAGCCGCATCCTCGGCGCGACCAGGTTGCAGGCGCTCCGCCAGATTACCGCGCCCTTGTTGCGCACCGGCGTGATCGCGACCTGGTGCTTCATCTTCATCGGCGTGATGCGGGAACTATCGGCCGCGATCGTGCTGTTCACCTCGCAGACCAAGGTGCTGTCGGTCCTGATCTACGATCTCAACGAGGGCGGCGACCTCGCCGCGATCGCCGTGCTCGGCATCGCGATGCTGGTGATCACCTTCGCCGTGGTGCTGGCGGTGAACCAGATTCCGATGTCCGGCGGCAATGCGGGCGCGAAGCTGCGGAATGGGTAGTTCGCACGGCCGTCATTGCGAGCGAAGCGAAGCAATCCATCTGTCCGCAGCAGGATAGGTGGATTGCTTCGTCGCTCCGCTCCTCGCAATGACGGGGATGGATCGGAGCTCACAACTACCCCTCCCCATCTGGCAATCGCCACATTCATCCCGATATAAAGCGGAACCCCGCACCATGAGGATCGCGTGACCCACTCCACCAAGACATCGCCCCCCGTCGCGCCGCGCCGGCCGCATTCCTTCACCACCCACGGCATCACGGTGACCGACGACTATGCGTGGATCAAGGATCCGAAATGGCAGGAGGTGCTGCGCGATCCGTCGATTCTCGATCCCGACATCCGGAGCTATCTCGAAGCCGAGAACGGCTATACCGAGAGCCTGCTCGGCCATACCGGCGGCTTGCAGAAGCGGCTGGTCAAGGAGATGCGCGGGCGGATCAAGGAGGATGATTCCAGCGTGCCGTCGCCGGACGGCCCGTTCGCCTATTTCAGGAAATTCCGCGAAGGCGGCCAGCACGAGCTGTTCGCCCGCACGCCGCGCGACGGCGGCGCGGCGCATGTCGTGCTCGACGGCGACGCGCTGGCCAAGAACCACGAATATTTCAAGTTCGGCGGCAGCCGGCATTCCAACGATCACCGCCTGCATGCCTGGAGCGCCGACACCAAGGGCTCGGAGTATTTCTCGATCCGCGTGCGCGACTGGGCCACCGGTGGCGATCTCGACGACCTCGTCGAGGAGACCGACGGCGGCGTGGTCTGGGCCGCGGATTCCATGAGCTTCTTCTACGTCAAGCTCGACGACAATCACCGCCCGATGCAGGTGTGGCGCCACAGGCTCGGCAGCAAACAGGCCGACGACATCCTGATCTATGAGGAGCAGAATTCCGGCTGGTTCACCCATCTGCACGAGAGCGCCAGCGGCCGCTTCTGCGTGATCGCCGGCGGCGATCACGAGACCTCGGAGCAGCGGCTGATCGATCTCAGCAATCCCGACGCGCCGCCGCGCCTGGTCGCAGCGCGCGAGGAAGGCGTGCAATATTCGATCGCCGATCGCGACGACGAACTGTTCATCCTGACCAATGCCGACGACGCCATCGACTTCAAGGTCGTCACCGCGCCGCTCGGCTCCCCAGCGCGCGCCAACTGGCGCGACCTGATCCCGTATCGCGAGGGCGTCTATGTGCTCGACGTCGAGCTCTATGCCGGCCACATGGTGCGGCTGGAACGCGCCAACGCACTGCCGGCGATCATCATCCGCGACCTCAAGACGGGCGAGGAGCACGCGATCGCGTTCGACGAGGCAGCCTATTCGCTCGACACCATGGGCGGCTACGAGTTCGACACCACCAATCTGCGCTTTGCCTATTCGTCGATGACGACGCCGTCGGAGGTCTATGACTACGACATGGCGACGCGGACGCGGGTGTTGCGCAAGCGCCAGGAGATCCCGTCCGGCCACAACCCGGCCGACTACGTCACCACGCGCATCATGGCGACGTCGCATGACGGCGCGCAAGTGCCGGTCTCGATCCTGCATCGCAAGGACTTCGTGCGCGACGGCAAGGCGCCGCTGCTGCTCTATGGCTACGGCTCCTACGGCATGGCGATGCCGGCATCGTTCGCCGCCAACCGGCTGTCGCTGGTCGACCGCGGCTTCGTCTATGCGATCGCCCATATCCGCGGTGGCGCCGATAAGGGCTGGGGCTGGTATCTCGACGGCAAGCGCGAGAAGAAGACCAACACGTTCGACGATTTCGCCGCCGCCGGCCGCGCGCTGTGTGATGCGAACTACACCGGTGAGAAGCGCATCGTCGGGCATGGCGGCTCGGCGGGCGGCATGCTGATGGGCGCGGTCGCCAATCGCGCCGGCGACCTGTTCGCCGGCATCGTTGCCGAGGTGCCGTTCGTCGACGTGCTCAACACCATGCTCGACGACACCTTGCCGCTGACGCCGCCGGAATGGCCGGAATGGGGCAACCCGATCGAGAGCGCGAAGGATTTCCGGACCATCCTGTCCTATTCGCCCTACGACAATGTCGCGGCGAAGGATTATCCGGCGATCCTGGCCATGGGCGGGCTCACCGATCCGCGCGTCACCTATTGGGAGCCGGCGAAATGGATCGCGCGGCTGCGCGCCACCATGCGTGGCGGCGGTCCTGTGCTGCTGCGCACCAACATGGGCGCCGGCCACGGCGGCGTCTCCGGCCGTTTCAACCGGCTGGACGAGGTCGCGATCGTCTACGCGTTCGCGCTGTGGGCGGTGGGGATGGCTGAGAAGGCGGAGGTGTAGCCTTCGTAGCGCAGATTTCGCTACGCTCATCCGAGCGACGGGTCCGGATAGTTTTGCCCGTTATCTCCCCATCGTCGTCCTGGCGAAGGCCAGGACCCATACCGCGTTATCTATCGAGAGAGGAAGTCGTAGTCCCACGGCGTGCAACGCAACTGCCGATCTTCGCCAAACTTCGCCCTGTGGTTATGGGTCCCGGCCTGCGCCGGGACGACGGTGGAGAGTGCCGCTACCGCCCCTTCGCCTTCCGCCACACTGCAAAATCCTTCAGCGTCTGCTCGTCCGTCGCAGGATAAAGACCGAAGATGCCGCGGCCGTTTTGCACCTGCTCGGTGACGAAATCCTCGAACGCGGTCATCTCGAAGGTCTCGTTGGCGATCTCGTCGGCGAGATGGGCGGGGACCACGATGACGCCGTCGCTGTCGCCGAGGATCACGTCGCCGGGAAACACCGGCGCGTCGCCGCAGCCGATCGGAACGTTGATCTCGATCGCCTGATGCAAGGTGAGGTTGGTCGGTGCGCTCGGGCGATGGTGGAATGCCGGGAAGCCAAGCCGCCCGATCTCGGCCGAGTCGCGAAAGCCGCCGTCGGTGACGACGCCGGCGCAGCCGCGCTTCATCAGCCGCGTCACCAGGATCGCGCCAGCCGACGCCGCACGCGCATCCTTGCGGCTGTCCATCACCAGCACCGCACCCACGGGGCAATCCTCGATCGCCTTGCGCTGCGGGTGCGCTCGATCGCGAAACACCTCGATCGTATTGAGATCCTCGCGCGCCGGCATGTAGCGCAGCGTGAAGGCCTCGCCGACCATGGTCGGCTGATCGGGGCTCAGGGGATGCACGTCCTGGATCATCTGGATACGGAAGCCACGCTTGAACAGCGCGGTCGCGACGGTGGCGGTGGAGACAGTTTTGAGTTTATTGCGGGTGGCGTCGCTGAGTTTCGACATGGTGCTCTTTCGTCATTCCGGGGCGCGCGCAGCGCGAGCCCGGAATCCATCGGGCCGCATGCGCTGTGGACAAATGGGTTCCGGGCTCACGCTTCGCGTGCCCCGGAACGACAGCTAGTAAATCGACGGCTCGCCCACCGGCTTGCCAAACCCGGTCTCGAGGAAATCGAAGTCGCAGCCCTCATTGGCCTGCTTGATGTGCTTCGAGAACATCCAGCCATAGCCGCGCTCGAAGCGCTTCTCGGGCTGCTTCCACTCCGCGCGGCGTCCGGCGAGCTCGGCCTCCGGCACGTCGAGGTCGATGGTGCGCGCGGCAACGTCGAGCGTGATACGGTCGCCGTTGCGCACCAGCGCCAGCGGGCCGCCGATGAACGATTCCGGCGAGACGTGCAGGATGCAGGCGCCGTAGCTGGTGCCGCTCATCCGAGCATCCGACAGCCGCACCATGTCGCGCACGCCCTGCTTCACCAGCTTGGTCGGGATCGGCAGCATGCCCCATTCCGGCATGCCCGGCCCGCCCTGTGGGCCAGCATTGCGCAGGATCAGCACGTGATCGGCCGTGACGTCGAGATCGGGATCGTCGACCGCCTTCTTCATCGAGGGATAATCGTCGAACACCAGTGCCGGCCCGCTGTGCTTGAGGAAGCGCGGATCGCAGGCGCTTGGCTTGATCACGCAGCCATCGGGGGCGAGATTGCCCTTCAGCACCGCCAGTGCGCCCCCCTTGTAGATCGGGTTGTCGACGGTGCGGATGACGTCGTCGTTGTGGACCTCGGCGCCCGCGATGTTCTCGCCAAGTGTCCTGCCGGTGACGGTGATGCAGTCGAGATGCAGATGCGGCTTGATGCGGTTCATCAGGCCGGGCAGCCCGCCGGCATAGAAGAAATCCTCCATCAGATAGAGGTCGCCGCTCGGCCGCACATTGGCGATGACAGGCACCTTGCGGCTCGCGATCTCGAAATCATCGAGCGAAATGTCCTGGCCGGCGCGGCGCGCCTGCGCGATCAAATGGATGATCGCGTTGGTCGAGCAGCCCATCGCCATCGCGACCGTGATGGCGTTCTCGAAGGCCTTCCGCGTCTGGATCCGCTGCGGCGTCAGATCCTCCCACACCATCTCGACGATGCGGCGTCCGGCCTCCGAGCTCATCCGGATGTGGTTGGCGTCGGCCGCGGGGATCGACGAGGCGCCGGGCAAGGTCATGCCGATGGCTTCGGCGATCGCGGTCATCGTCGAGGCGGTGCCCATCGTCATGCAGGTGCCGTAGCTGCGGGCGATGCCGGCCTCCATGTCGACCCAGTCCTTGTCGGAGATTTTCCCCGCACGCCGCTCGTCCCAGTACTTCCAGGCATCCGAGCCGGAGCCCAGCGTGCGGCCCTTCCAATTGCCGCGCAGCATCGGACCGGCCGGCAGATAGATCGCCGGCAGGTTCATGCTGGTGGCTCCCAACAACAGCCCGGGCGTCGTCTTGTCGCAGCCGCCCATCAGCACCACGCCGTCGACCGGATGGCCGCGCAGCAGTTCCTCGGCATCCATCGCCAGCATGTTGCGGTAAAGCATCGTGGTCGGCTTCAGCAGCGATTCCGACAGCGACAACGCCGGCAGCTCGAGCGGAAAGCCGCCGGCCATCAGCACGCCGCGCTTGACGTCGTCGACCCGACTCTTGAAGTGCATGTGACAGGGCTGCGCATCGGACCAGGTGTTGATGATCGCGATCACCGGCCGATCGCGCCATTCCTCCGGCGCGTAGCCCATCTGCATCGCGCGGGAGCGATGGCCGAAGGCTCTGAGATCGTCGGGAGCAAACCATCGCGCGCTACGCAATTGGTCTGGGGTCTTGGTCTTTTTTGTCATCTTCCTTGCGCCAAGTTTGATGCCGAGTTTTTCGATGCCAGGTTCTTTGCTGCCAGGCTCATCGCAACGATGTGTCTGGATATTGCCGCGCATGCGCGGGGCCTCTGCGTATATGCCCTGTAGCATGCATAGGCTCGAATTTCGAACCTGACGTCCGGCGCTCGGTGTTGAGCAGCGTGCATCGCACAAACTGCGCGATGTGGAAGCCACAATGACAAACGGGCTTTTGTAGTCCCGATCAACCCTGGCGCTGCGCTGTCATCACGATCCGGACGAGATCGGCGGCATTGCGCGCGCCGAGCTTCTTCATGATGTTGGCGCGATGGTCCTCGATCGTGCGCGGACTGATACCGAGCTGACGCCCGGCCTCCTTGTTGGAGGCGCCCGCGGTGAACTGTTCGAGCACCTCGCGCTCACGGCGGGTCAGCGGTTCGCGCCCCGGAAAATGCAGCGAAGCGACGCGCGACGCCGAAGTCTCGGCCTGGCGTCTCGTATAGGCGTCGATCGCCTCGTTGAGACGGCTGACGATTTCATTGCCACGGAACGGCTTTTCGATGAAATCGAGCGCGCCGTTCTTGATGGCGCTGACCGCCATCGCGATGTCGCCCTGCCCCGAAATCATGAAGATCGGCGCCGGATAATCCTCACCGTGAAGCTCTCTGAGGATATCGAGACCGGATTTACCGGGAATATGCACGTCGAGCAGGATGCAGGCCGGCGTCCTGCTGCGAGCCACTGCAAGCAGTGCGGCGCCGTCCGCAAAGCAGATCACCTTGTAGCCGGCGGTCGACAGGACCACGGAAAGCGTCTCGCGAACGGCTGGATCGTCGTCGACTACGAAGATTTCCCCGCGAGGAGCGCCATTCTCAACCATATGCATCGTCCATCAGTGGTGAAGCGTGCTGACCTGACCGCACAAGAGATGTCTTGACCAAATTGATCAATGGACCCGTATTTGTACGGGACGTCCGCTTAACGCACAAGTAGCACCACGCTCCCTAAAAGTGGGGGACAGTGGAGAAGCATGCATGGAAAATGCAGCCGCGGAAAGCGTCACGGCGTGTTCGGACGACGGCAATGATCCCTACAATCTGATCATGGCGGACCTGGTCGCGCTGATCGGTCACGTCCAGGCGAGCCTGCGGCTGATCGAGGCCGCGATCGCGCGCGAGGCGTTGCTGGCCGAGCAAGACGCCGCCGCAAACATCTTCCTTCTCGACGACGTCAGCCCGCGATACGTCGCCGCGTCCACAGCCCTGAAGGCATGCGACGCCGGCCTCGGCGTGGCACTCGATCGGCTACACGTTTCGGACGCACCGGCGCGCCTGCTGAACTGATCCGCCGGACCAGCAACCTCCCGCCTTTTCACGATCGCGCAAATCGTCCCAACGACGTCCCAACCCATGGGGCGGCGATCCGTTCCACACATCCGGATTGACTAAAGACCGCGCCGTGCCGGCGGCGTCGGGCCCTCGACGTCAAGCTCTTGCCCGCTCGTCGTCGGCGGCGGATCGCCGCTTGCTCGGCTTGCCCTTGAGGAAGCTGATGTCCATGTCGGCACCGTTGACGCGGACCAGTTCGCAGCGGCGATAGGCAAGTCCCGTCGACGACAGCAGCAGGAAGAATTCCTTCAGATTGAGCCCCTGAATGGAACCTTCGACGGTCAGCGCCGCATCATTGTCCGAGATGGCATTGAGCTGGCAGTCACGCCGCCAGGTGCCGTCGATGGCCATGATGCAGACATCGACCCCGCGGCTGAACGTGACACGCTCGATTGATCTGCCGTCCTCGGTCATCGCTCAATATCCGACCGCCATGGCGGCCCGTGGCATCGCAAGCGCCGGCCGCACCCCGCTCGGCCGGTACAGGCCGCGCCGCTCGGGAATCGGCTTGAACGTATCGGTCAGGCCGACCACCGTTTCAGCCGCGCCCAGCACCAGGAAGCCGTCGGCCTCCATCAGGCGGGCAAGGCGGTTGAAGATGTTGATCTTGGTGTCCTGGTCGAAATAGATCAGCACGTTGCGGCAGAAGATCACATCGAACGTGCCGAGCTGGGAGAAATCGTGCAGCAGGTTGAGCTGGCGATGCTGCACCATCGAGCGCAACTCGGGATTGACCTGCCAGAATTCTCCCGACTGCTTGAAGTACTTGACCAGCAACTGGATCGGCAGCCCGCGCTGCACCTCGAACTGGCTGTAGATGCCAGCCTTCGACTTCTCCAGCACCTCCTGCGACAGATCGGTCGCGATGATCTCCACCCGCCATCCGGCAAGCGCGGCGCCCATTTCCTTCAGACACATCGCCAGCGAATAGGGCTCCTGCCCGGTCGAGCCGGCGGCGCACCAGATCCGGACGCTGCGGCGCGCGGCACGCGCCTTCAGCACGTCGGGCATGATGGTGTCGCGGAAGTGGTCGAACGGCACCTTGTCGCGGAAGAAGAACGTCTCGTTGGTGGTCATGGCCTCGACCACCTGGACGGTGTGCGAGGACGAGCCGGCCCTGATCTTCGTCACCAGGTCGGGAATGCCGGACAGGCCGCATTTGCGCGCCAGCGGCAGCAGGCGGCTCTCGATCAGATATTGCTTGTCCGCGGACAGATCGAGACCGGAATGGTCCTTGAGGAGCTTACGCAGATACTCGTAGTCAGGGGGCGTCACGGGAGCCTCGCAAAGGCAAAGGGTGAAACTGGGTATTAGGCTTCGGCCGACGCATCGAGCGCCAGCAGACCCACTTCCTGGAATTTCGCGATCACGATGTCCTTGTCGAATGGCTTCATGATGTACTCGTTGGCGCCGGCATGCAGCGCGCGCGAGATGTGATCGATGCCGTTTTCGGTGGTGCAGAACACCACCTTCGGCGCGTCACCACCGGCCATGCGGCGGAGTTGCACGAGGAATTCGAAGCCGTCCATCACGGGCATGTTCCAGTCGAGCAGCACCGCGTCCGGCATCGCGCGCTTGCAGGCCTCGAGCGCCACCGCGCCATCCTCGGCTTCGATGACCGCGAACTGCATGGCTTCGAGGATGCGGCGCGCGATCTTGCGCACCACACCGGAATCGTCGACGACAAGACACGTCTTCATGTGTTGGCCTCCTTGTAGAATCCACCGTCTCCGCGGCGGAGCGTTACGCTGCGGCAGCTGCCTTCACAGCCGTCTTGGGCACCAGTTCGAGCACGCGA
>NZ_DDOP01000051.1:56775-56910 GCF_002341725.1 Bradyrhizobium sp. UBA2491 | reverse complement strand
TAGGAGCGGCATAGGATTTGAGTGATGATTCAGAGGTATTGGGCGATGCCGGCGCCGAGTGCGCATAGCGCGACATAGGCGGTCATCTCGTCCCAGTGATTGAGGTTCGTCGCCAACGGCATCTCCCGCTTGACG
>NZ_DDOP01000051.1:56198-56541 GCF_002341725.1 Bradyrhizobium sp. UBA2491 | reverse complement strand
GCCCGGTGAGCGCGCAGATCAGCGCCGACATCCACAGCAGCGTGACGAGGCCCTTGCCGAATCCCGCGCCGGCGAACACGGCAAACCCGATCATGATGGCGAGCCGAAAGCCGAACCGGACCATGACCTGGACCGACTGCAGCTCTCGCGGCAGTTGTTTGGTGTTCACGATCGCGCCGCCATCAACCGAAATTGTCGACGAGCACCGGCTCGTAGGACGAGCTCACGCCGCGACGCACGGTGGGCACGCTGCCACGGCTGCCGGGCGCGGAGATTCGCTGCGCCTCGACGAAGCCCGCGAGGATCGCGAGCGCGAGATCGGCATGGCGGGTCTCGATCGACT
>NZ_DDOP01000051.1:3993-55995 GCF_002341725.1 Bradyrhizobium sp. UBA2491 | reverse complement strand
TCGATCGACTGGTCGAGCCAGTCCGGCAGCTCGCGTTGGCGCGACAAGGCGCAATGCCATTCGCCCTCGTCATAGACCAGCCGGCGAATCTGCCACTGCGGCAGTTCGAGGTCGAGCAGCGCGATCGCGGCGTCGGTCCAGGCGCCGGACTGGATCAGGCGCTCGACGCGCGCGCTCTTGCCGGCCTGACCGACCGACGGGAAGCGTCGGCAGGTCTGGCTGACGATGTCGGCCATGAACTCGGCGGTGACGGCGTAAGCGTCGCGCAGCCGCTCGCCGAGGTCAGTGGTGGTGTTTTGCGATAGCACGGACATAGCGTCATCTCGTCCCAGGTGCGGCCTCGGAAAGTTTGGCCCAAGGCATTGGCCGCAGGCCCAAAATGGTCCCGGTGCCCGTTGGAAAACGAGATGAAGGAGGGGGCGGAGATATAGGGATTCCATAAAGACGGACCCCCCTGTCGTCCCGGCCTTCGCCGGGACGACGGCTGAGAACGTCGGCTGCCCCCGCAGCCTTTATAGCATTCCTATAACGTCCTTATTCGCCACCTCTCGAAAACCTATGCCCCGGATGGCACTTCACGACGATCCGGCGCGGAGCGCTTATACGGCCGCCACGCGCCCTTGGACGCATAGGAGTCTCTCATGATGGATATTCTCATGGCGGCGCTCGCGATCGGCTTCTTCGCGGCCGGCATCGGCTACGCCTACGCCTGCGAACGGCTGTAACGGAGGCGGCGATGATCTTCGATTACTCGCTTGCCGGCCTCGTCTCGCTCGGCCTGTTGTTCTACCTCACCTACGCATTGCTGCGGCCCGAGCGCTTCTAGGCGGCCGCGATGCTTGCGCTTTGCACGATTCTGTTGGCCGACGCGGTGCTGACCGGGCTGTTGCTCGGCATGTTCGCGTGGCTGCTGCGGCTCGCACCCGTTCGAAAGGTTTGACGCAATGACCGTCATCGGCTGGATTCAAATTATTCTGTTCTGCGCTGTTGTAACCGCGCTGGTCAAGCCGCTCGGCTGGTACATGACCCGCGTGTTCAACGGCGAGCGCACCTTCCTCTCACCCGTGCTGCGCCCGGTCGAGCGCGGCATCTACTGGGTCGGCGGCGTCGACGAGCGGCGCGAGCAGCACTGGCTGACCTATACGGTCGCCATGCTGCTGTTCCATGTCGGCGGCTTCGCCATCATCTACGGGCTGATGCGGTTGCAGGCATTTCTGCCGTTCAATCCGGCCGGACAGTCCGCGGTTGCCGAGGACCTTTCCTTCAACACCGCGATCTCCTTCATCACCAACACCAACTGGCAGAACTACGGCGGCGAGAGCACGCTGTCCTATCTGGTCCAGATGCTGGGGCTGACGCACCAGAACTTCCTGTCGGCGGCCACCGGCATCGCGCTCGCGATGGCGCTGATCCGCGGCTTCTCGCGTTCGACGATGCGCACGGTCGGCAATTTCTGGGTCGACGTGACGCGCTGCACGCTCTATGTGCTGCTGCCGATCTGCATCGTCTATGCGCTGTTCCTGGTCTGGCAGGGCATGCCGCAGACGCTCGGTGCCTATGTCGACGCAACGACGCTCGAGGGCGGCAAGCAGACCATCGCGCTCGGCCCGGTGGCTTCGCAGGTCGCGATCAAGATGCTCGGCACCAATGGCGGCGGCTTCTTCAACGCCAACGCTGCGCATCCGTTCGAGAATCCGACCGCGCTGTCGAACCTGGTGCAGATGATCTCGATTTTCGCGCTCGGTGCCGCGATGACCAACGTGTTCGGCCGCATGGTCGGCAATCAGCGCCAGGGCTGGGCGATCTTCGCCGTGATGGGCCTGCTGTTCGTCGCCGGCGTCACCGTGACCTACTGGGCGGAAGCCAACGGCACCTCGATCCTGCATGCCGTCGATCTGACCGGCGGCAACATGGAGGGCAAGGAGGTCCGCTTCGGCATCGTCGCGTCCTCGCTGTTCGCGGTCGTCACCACCGCCGCCTCCTGCGGCGCGGTCAACGCCATGCATGACAGCTTCACCGCGCTTGGCGGCATGATCCCGCTGATCAACATGCAACTCGGCGAAGTCATCATCGGCGGCGTCGGCGCGGGCCTCTACGGCATGCTGCTGTTCGTCGTGCTGGCGATCTTCGTCGCCGGCCTGATGGTTGGCCGCACGCCGGAATATGTCGGCAAGAAGATCGAGGCACGCGAGGTCAAGATGGCGATGCTCGCGATCCTGGTGCTGCCGCTGATGTATCTCGGCTGGACTGCGGTCGGCGTGGTGCTGCCCTCGGCCGTGGCCTCGATGGCCAATGCCGGCCCGCACGGTTTCACCGAGGTGCTCTATGCCTATACCTCGGGGACCGGCAACAATGGCTCGGCGTTCGCAGGCCTCACCGGCAACACCCTGTTCTACAATCTGACGCTCGCGATGGCGATGTTCGTCGGCCGCTTCTTCATGATCGTGCCGGCGATGGCGATCGCAGGCTCGCTGGTCGAGAAGAAGTCGATCCCGGCCTCGGCGGGCACCTTCCCAACCACCGGCGGCCTGTTCGTCGGCCTCGTCATCGGCGTGATCCTGATCATCGGCGGCCTCACCTTCTTCCCGGCGCTGGCGCTCGGGCCGATCGTCGAGCACCTCGCCATGAACGCCAACACCTTGTTCTGATCGAATACGTCCGGAGTGAACATCCATGGAAACCATGAAACTGCAGAAGCAGGTGACGGCGTCGACCATGCTCGACCCGAAGATCCTGGTGCCGGCGATCCGCTCGGCCTTCGTCAAGCTCGATCCCCGGCTGATGATGAAGAACCCGGTGATGTTCGTGGTCGAGGTCGTGGCCGCGCTGACCACCGTTATCTTCGTGCGCGACCTCGTCACCGGCAACGCCAATCTCGGCTTCACCTTCCAGATCATCCTGTGGCTCTGGTTCACGGTGCTGTTCGCCAACTTCGCCGAAGCCGTAGCCGAAGGCCGCGGCAAGGCGCAGGCCGAATCGCTGAAGAAGACCCGCACCGAGAGCCAGGCCAAGCTCCTGACCGGCACCGACCGGACCTACCGCATGGTGCCCGGCACCTCGCTGAAGGTCGGCGACATCGTGCTGGTCGAGGCCGGCGACAACATCCCGTCCGACGGCGAGGTGATCGAAGGCGTCGCCTCGGTCAACGAAGCCGCCATCACCGGCGAGTCTGCGCCCGTGATCCGGGAATCCGGCGGCGATCGTTCGGCGGTCACCGGCGGCACCCAGGTGCTGTCGGACTGGATCCGCGTTCGCATCACCGCAGCCCAGGGCTCGACCTTCATCGACCGCATGATCAAGCTCGTCGAAGGCGCCGAGCGGCAGAAGACGCCGAACGAGATCGCGCTCAACATCCTGCTGGCCGGCCTCACCATCATCTTCGTGTTCGCCACCGTAACGATCCCGAGCTATGCGGCCTATGCCGGCGGCTCGATCTCGGTCGTGGTGCTGGTGGCGCTGTTCGTGACGCTGATCCCGACCACGATCGGCGCGCTGCTGTCGGCGATCGGCATCGCCGGCATGGACCGCCTAGTGCGCTTCAATGTGCTGGCGATGTCCGGCCGCGCGGTGGAAGCCGCCGGCGACGTCGATACGCTGCTGCTCGACAAGACCGGCACCATCACCCTCGGCAACCGCCAGGCGACTGCGTTCCGGCCGATCCGCGGCGTTACGGAGCAGGACCTCGCCGATGCGGCGCAGCTTGCCTCGCTGGCCGACGAAACCCCGGAGGGTCGCTCGATCGTGGTGCTGGCCAAGGAGAAATACGGCATCCGCGGCCGCGACATGAATGAGCTGGCCGCGACCTTCGTGCCGTTCACCGCGCAGACCCGGATGAGCGGCATCGATGCCGGCGCGTCGTCGGTCCGCAAGGGCGCGGTGGACGCCATCCTCGCCCATGTCGACGGCGGCGAGCCCCGCACCGTCGCCTCGGGCAACACCATCCGTTCGGTGGCGGCAACGATGAGCGCGGAAGCCCGCGAGATCCAAGCCATCGCCGACGAGATCGCCAAGGCCGGCGGCACGCCGCTGGCCGTCGCCAAGGACGGCAAGCTGCTCGGCGTCGTGCACCTCAAGGACATCGTCAAGGGCGGCATCCGCGAGCGCTTCGCCGAACTGCGCCGCATGGGTATCCGCACCGTGATGATCACCGGCGACAACCCGATGACCGCGGCCGCGATCGCGGCCGAGGCCGGCGTCGACGATTTCCTCGCGCAAGCCACCCCTGAGGACAAGCTCAAGCTGATCCGCGATGAGCAGGCCAAGGGCAAGCTGGTCGCGATGTGCGGCGACGGCACCAACGACGCGCCGGCACTGGCGCAGGCCGACGTCGGTGTCGCGATGAACACCGGTACCCAGGCCGCCCGCGAAGCCGGCAACATGGTCGACCTCGACTCCAACCCGACCAAGCTGATCGAGGTGGTCGAGATCGGCAAGCAGCTGCTGATGACCCGCGGCGCGCTGACCACGTTCTCGATCGCCAACGACGTCGCCAAGTACTTTGCGATCATCCCGGCGATGTTCCTGGCGTTCTATCCGCAGCTCCAGGTGCTGAACGTGATGCACCTGGCAAGTCCGCAGAGCGCGATCCTGTCGGCGATCATCTTCAACGCGCTGATCATCATCGCGCTGATCCCGCTGGCGCTGAAAGGCGTCAAGTATCGCGCGGTCGGCGCCGGCGCGCTGCTCAGCCGCAACCTGATGATCTACGGCTTAGGGGGCATCATCATCCCGTTCATCGGCATCAAGGCGATCGACCTCATCGTCGCCGCTCTGGGCCTGGCTTAACCACAACGGTCATTGCGAGCGCAGCGAAGCAATCCATCTGTACGCGAACAAAGTGTGGATTGCTTCGTCGCTTTGCTCCTCGCAATGACGGCGCAAAATTCGGAGACCTATCATGCTGAGAGAAATCCGCCCCGCCATCCTGGTGCTGGTCCTGCTGACCGCGATCACGGGCCTTGCCTATCCGCTCGCGATGACGGTGATCGCCGGCGTCATCTTCCCGAAGCAGGCGCAAGGCAGCCTGATCGAGAAGGACGGCAAGGTGATCGGATCCGCCCTGATCGGGCAGGAGTTCAAGGAGGACAAATACTTCCATGGCCGGCCGTCGGCCACCGTCGCGCCCGATCCGAACGACTCCTCCAAGACCGTGCCGGCGCCCTACAACGCGGCCAATTCCGGCGGCTCCAACCTCGGCCCGACCAGCAAGGCGCTGAGCGACCGGGTCAAGGAGGACGTCGAGAAGCTGAAGGCGGAGAACCCGTCGGCCTCCGTGCCGGTCGATCTCGTTACCACCTCGGCCAGCGGGCTCGATCCGGACATCTCGCCGGATGCCGCGCAGTTCCAGGTGCCGCGGGTGGCCAAGGCGCGCAGCATGTCGGAGGACGCGGTGCGCGAGCTGGTGACGCAGAACACCCAGGGCCGCTTTGCCGGCGTGATCGGCGAGCCCCGCGTTAACGTTCTTGCGCTCAACCTGGCGCTCGACGCGGCGAAGGCGAAATAGGGGAGTAGGCCCGCTCACGCAGGATGACTATATTGCGGCATGGCCAATCAGCGCGACCCTGAAAAACGACCCTCGCCGGATGCGCTGCTCGAGGCAGCGCGTCGCGAGACCGATCGATCGGGGCGGCTGAAGATCTTCATCGGCGCCGCGCCCGGCGTCGGCAAGACCTACGAGATGCTTTCGAGCGCCCACGCCCGCCTCAAGGCGGGCGTCGACGTCGTGGTCGGGGTGGTGGAAACCCACGGACGGGCGGAGACCGAGGCGCTGCTCAGGGGGCTCGAAGTGGTGCCGCGCAAGCGGCTGGCCTATCGCGACCAGACGCTGGAGGAGATGGACCTCGACGCGGTAATCGCGCGGCGGCCGCAGCTCGCGCTGGTCGACGAGCTCGCCCACACCAATGCGCCGGGCAGCCGGCATCCGAAGCGCTATCTCGACGTCGAGGAATTGCTGTCGCACGGCATCGACGTCTACACCGCGATCAACATCCAGCACATCGAGAGCCTCAACGACGTCGTCGCGCAGATCACCCATGTGCGGGTGCGCGAGACCGTGCCGGACTCGGTGGTCGATCGTGCGGACGCCATCGAGCTGATCGACCTCACGCCCGACGACCTGATCCAGCGGCTCAAGGAGGGCAAGGTCTATGTGCCCAAACAGGCCGAGCGCGCGCTGGAGCATTATTTCTCGCCCGGCAACCTGACCGCGCTGCGCGAGTTGGCGCTGCGCCGCACCGCCGAACGGGTCGACGAGCAGCTGCTCACCCACATGCAGGCCAATGCGATCCAGGGCCCCTGGGCCGCTGGTGAACGCATCCTGGTCTGTCTCAGCGAGGACCCGCGCGCCGCCGGCCTGGTGCGTTACACCAAGCGGTTGGCCGACCGGCTGCATGCGCAATGGACCGCGGTCAGCATCGAGACCCGGCGCAGCCTGCAACTGAGCGACGAGCAGCGCGACCGGCTGGCCGACACCATGCGGCTCGCGGAGTCGCTCGGCGGCGAGGCGCTGACGCTGCCCGGGGTCGGCCGCCGCATCGCCGACGACGTCATCAGCTTCGCCCAGGCCAACAACGTCACCCAGATCATCATCGGCAAGTCGACGCGCTCGCGCTGGTTCGAGCTGACACACGGCTCAGTGGTGCACGACCTGGTGCGCCGGGCCGGCAATATCAGCGTCAACGTGATCGCCGGCGACGAGCTGCCGGTCGGCAAGGCGGCGGTGCAGACCGCGCAGCGGCAGGAGCCGTTCAAGCCGCAGCCCTATCTGATGGCGCTGCTGCTGACGGCATTGGGGCTCGGCGCGGCCAAGCTGATCCAGCCGTTCTTCGGCATCGAGAACGTCGATCTCGTCTTCATCACCGTCGTGGTCGGCGCCGCGGCGCGCTACGGTCTGTGGCCGTCGCTGCTGGCGAGCGTCGCGGCCTCGCTGTGCTACAATTTCTTCTTCCTGCCGCCGGTCTACACCTTCACCATCACCGACCCGACCAATGTCGCGGCGTTCTTCTTTTTCATGCTGATCGCGCTGATCGTCTCCAATGTCGCGGCGCGGGTACGCACCCAGGCCGACACCGCGATCGGCCGGGTCCGCACCACCGAATCACTCTACGCTTTCAGCCGCAAGCTCGCCGGCACCGCGACGCTCGACGACGTGCTGTGGGCGACCGCCTATCAGATCGCGCTGATGCTCAAGGTGCGCGTGGTGCTGCTGCTGCCGGAGGGCGGCATGCTGACGGTCAAGAGCGGCTATCCGCCCGAAGACCAGCTCGACCAGGCCGATCTCGCTGCCGCCAACTGGGCCTGGGGCAACGACCGCCCGGCCGGCCGCGGCTCGGACACGCTACCGGGCGGCAAGCGGCTGTTCCTGCCGATGCGCACCGGTCGTGGCCCGATCGGGGTGATCGGCATCGACGACGACCGAACCGGACCGCTGTTGACGCCGGACCAGCGCCGGCTGCTCGATGCGCTGGTCGACCAGGGCGCACTCGCGATCGAGCGCGTGCTGCTGGTTGAGGACATGGACCGGGTCAAGCGCACGGTCGAATCCGACCGGTTGCGCGGCGCGCTCCTGACCTCGATCTCGCACGACCTCAAGACGCCGCTCGCCTCGGTGCTCGGCTCGGCCTCGGCGCTGCGCGATCTCGAAGCCAATCTGAGCGCCGCCCAGAAGCATGATCTGCTCGCCACCGTGATCGACGAGTCGGAGCGGCTCAATCGTTTCATTGCCAACCTGCTCGACATGACCAAGCTGGAATCCGGCGCCATCGTGCCCAACACCGCGCGGCACGATGTCGGCGAAATCGTCGGCAGCGCGCTGCGGCGTGCCGCCAAGATCCTGGTGCATCACCGGGTGTCGCTGGAGCTCGCGGCCGACCTGCCGATGCTGGAGCTCGACGCGGTGCTGTTCGAGCAAGTGCTGTTCAACCTGCTCGACAACGCCGCGAAATACGCTCCCTCCGACACCACGATCTCGATTCGTGGCAGCCGCGACCGCGGCGCGGTGGCGTTGCAGATCCTGGACGAGGGCAACGGCATTCCGGCCGCCGAGTTGGAAAGCGTGTTCGACAAGTTCTATCGCGCCGAGAAGGGCGACCATGTCCGCCCCGGCACCGGCCTTGGGCTGGCGATCTCGCGCGGCTTCGTCGAGGCGATGCGCGGCACGATCGCGGCGGCCAACCGCTCCGACCGCAGCGGCGCCGTCATCACCATCCGCCTGCCGATCCCGGCCGACACCAACGCGCTGGACACTGCTGCATGAACGCGACGCCCATCAAGGTCCTGGTCATCGACGACGAGCCGCCGATCCGCAAGCTGCTGCGGATGGGGCTGAGCACGCAGGGCTATGACATCCTCGAGGCCTCCAACGGCAAGATGGCATTGGAGATGCTGGCCGAAGGACCGGCGCTGATCATCCTCGATCTCGGCCTGCCCGACATCCAGGGCCATGATCTCCTGCGCATGATCCGCGGCCGCAATGAGAGCGTGCCGATCGTGGTGCTGTCGAGCCGCGGCGACGAGGCCGGCAAGGTGCAGGCGCTCGATCTCGGCGCCGACGACTACCTGACCAAGCCGTTCGGCATGGACGAATTGCTGGCGCGGCTGCGCGCGGCGCTCCGTCATCAGTTGCAGGTGCAGGGCGAACGGCCGGTGTTCCGCTCCGGCGATCTCTCGGTCGACCTGGTGCGCCGGATCGTCAAGGTTGGCGAGAAAGAGATCAAGCTGTCGCCGAAGGAGTATGACCTGCTGCGCGTGCTGGTGCAGCACGCCGGCAAGGTGCTGACCCATCGTTTCCTCTTGAAGGAATTGTGGGACGAGTTGACTGACGCGCAATATCTGCGGGTCTATGTCCGGCAGCTCCGCCAGAAGATCGAGGCCGACCCTGAGCGTCCGCAATTCGTGCTGACCGAGACCGGTATCGGCTATCGGCTGCGCGCGGCCGACTGAGCTGTCATGCCCCGCGAAGGCGGGGCATCCAGTACGCCGAGGCTTCTCCGCTTGATCAGCACTGCCTCGGAATGCTGGGTCGCCCGGCCAAGCCGTGCGACGACACAGGCCGGAACTTTCGCTGCCATCGCGGCTTGGTCTGCCTTACCGGGAGACACGTCATGGCAAGGAAATACTCGCGGAGGGCATCTGAGGATATCGAGCGCGTGATGAAGAAGCGCAAAGCCGGGACGCTGCGTAGCGGCGGCTCCAAGAAGAAGGTGACGAGCCGCAAGCAGGCGATCGCGATCGGACTGTCGGAGGCGCGCGCCAAGGGCCGTAAGGTGCCGAAGAAGGCGAAGACAACGAAGAAACGGAAGACCGCCAAGAAGCGAAAGGCTGCGAAGCGGTAGGGTGCCGAGCCATTTGTCATTGCGAGACGCGTAGCGACGAATCAATCCATCCTTCAGCATGGGCGGAAAGATGGATTGCTTCGCTTCGCTCGCAATGACGCGGTGAAGGCCTACCCCGCCTTTTGCCGACGCGTAGTCGACCGGTGCGCCTTCTTCGCCGCGCGGCGGTGCGATGTCGGGCGCCGCGCGGTCGAGCCCGAGCGCCTTGCGCCGCTTTTGCCGCTCTTCAGGCTCTGCTTCAACGCGTCCATCAGGCTCACCACATTGCTCGGCTTCTCCTCGCGCTCGGCGGCCTTGATCGGCTTGCCGGCGGCCTTGCGGCGGACCAGGGCTTTCAGCGCGGTCTCGTAGTCGTCCTTGAACTTTGACGGGTCGAAATGCGCGGCCTTGCTGTCGAGGATGTGGCCGGCGAGCTCGATCATGTCCTTGGTCACCTTCGGGCTCTTGATGTCGTCGAAATAATCGTCAGCGTCGCGTACCTCATAGGGGTAGCGCAAGGTGGTGCCGAGCATGCCCTTGTCGAGTGGCTCGATCGCGATCACATGCTCGCGGTTGGTCAGCACGATCCGGGCCAGCGCGACGCGGTCCTGGTCCTTCATGGCGTCGCGGATCACCGCGAACGCATCGATGCCGGCCTTGCCGTCGGGCCTGATGTAATAGGGGTGGTCGAGATAGCGCTTGTCGATCTCGCTTTCAGGCACGAAAGCGTCGATATCGATGGTGTGGTTGCTCTCGATCTGGACCGCCTCGAGCTCGTCCTTCTCGATCTCGACATACTTGCCCTTGCTCACCTCGTAGCCGCGACCCTTCTGGTCGCCCTCGACGACGTCGCCGGTCTCGGCATCGACCATCTGCTGCTTCAGCCGGTTGCCGGTCTCCCGGTTGATCATGTGGAAGCGGGTCTTCTCGACCGTGGTCGAGGCCGGGTAGAGCGCCACCGGGCATGACACCAGCGAGAGCTTGAGCGTGCCTTTCCAGTAGGCGCGGGGAGCGGCCATGATCGTCTCCAAACAGCTTGAGTTTGGAACTTGAACGGATACCGTAGGTTTTGGTTCCTGATGGCCGCGCCGGGGCGGCGGCCGCCGTTTGCGTCGAGGCCTGGATGTGTCGCTGAGAAATCACGTGTCGCTGAGAAACCTCACCACCTATCGCAAGAAGCGCGACTTCGAGAAGACCAGTGAGCCGTCGGGCGACGTCAAGGTCGCACCGAGCAAGCAGCGGCGCTTCGTGATCCAGAAGCATGACGCGACGCGGCTGCACTATGATTTCAGGCTGGAGTTCGATGGCGTCTTCAAGTCCTGGGCGGTGACGCGCGGGCCATCGCTCGATCCGCATGACAAGCGGCTCGCGGTCGAGGTCGAGGATCATCCGCTCGACTACGGCGATTTCGAAGGTACGATCCCCGAAGACCAATATGGCGGCGGCACCGTGCAGCTGTGGGATCGCGGCACCTGGGACTCTGACGATCCCGAGCGCGGCTTCAAGAAGGGCGACCTGAAGTTCACCCTGCATGGCGAGAAGCTGCACGGCAGCTGGGTCCTGGTGCGAATGAAGAGCGACCGCTTCGGCGGCAAGCGCACCAATTGGCTATTGATCAAGCACCGGGATGAATATGCCGTCGATGGCGATGGCGAAGCGGTTCTCGGAGAGGATCGCTCGGTTGCGTCGGGCCGTTCGATGGCGCAGATCGCAGCCGGCAAGGGCCGGGCGCCGAAGCCGTTCATGCTGGCGAAGGGCAACGGCAAGGCCACAGCGGATGCGGTCTGGCAGTCCAATCACGGCATGGCCGCGGACGCCCGCGCGAAGACCAAGGCGCCAGCGCCAAAGGCAAAGCTGAAGGCGCAGTTGAAGGAGCGGCCGAGGGCGAAGCCGAAGCAGGTGGCGGAGATGCCCGATTTCGTCTCGCCGCAGCTCTGCGCCGCGGTCGAGTCTCCGCCGAATGGCGCCGACTGGGGCCACGAGATCAAGTTCGACGGCTATCGCGTGCAGCTTCGCGTGGGGGATGGCGAGGCTGACGTGAAGACCCGCAAGGGACTCGATTGGTCGGACAAGTTCGCCGCGATCGTGAAGGAGGCCAGCAAGCTGCCGGATGCCTTGATCGACGGCGAGATCGTCGCGCTCGACGAGAACGGAACGCCGCATTTTTCGACGTTGCAGGCCGCGCTCTCCGACGGCAAGACCGAGCAACTAATCTTCTACGCGTTCGACCTGCTGTTTGCCGGCACCGAGGACCTCCGACCACTGCCGCTCGCCGAGCGCAAGTCGCGTTTGAAGACGTTGCTCGCGGCGCGCAAGGGCAAGAACCCCTTGATCCGCTATGTCGAGCACTTCGAGGAGAGCGGCGATGCCGTGCTGGAGTCCGCGCGCAAGCTCGGGCTGGAAGGCATCGTCTCCAAGCGGCTCGACGGGGCCTATCGCTCCGGCCGTTCCGACGACTGGACGAAGGCCAAAATCCGCGCCGGCCACGAGGTGGTGCTCGGCGGCTGGAAGACCACCAACGGCAAATTCCGCTCGCTGATGGCCGGCGTCTATCGCGGCGATCATCTGGCCTTTGTCGGCATCGTCGGCACCGGCTTTGGCCAGGATACCGTCCGCCGCATCATGCCGGCGCTGAAGGAAGCTGCCTCCGACACGAGCCCGTTCGGCGGCAAGGATGCGCCGAAAAAGACCCGCGAGGTGCACTGGCTGAAGCCCGAGCTCGTTGCCGAGATCGAGTTCGCGGGCTGGACCGACGCCGGCAATATCCGCCAGGCCGCCTTCAAGGGGCTGCGGCAGGACAAGCCGGCGCATGAGGTCGAGGCCGAGCGACCGGTCGTAATCAGAGTGGTGAAGCCGATGGCGAAAGGCAAGGCGTCGAGCGAGGTGATGGGCGTCGCCATCTCGCATCCCGACAAGGCGTTGTGGCCCGATGCCGGCGACGGCGAGCCGGTGACCAAGCTCGACCTCGCCAGCTATTTCGAGGCGGTCGGCGAATGGATGATCGGCTATCTCAAGGGGCGGCCGTGCTCGATCGTGCGCGCGCCCGACGGCATCAAGGGCGAGACGTTCTTCCAGCGTCACGCGATGGCCGGCACGTCGAAGCTGCTGAAGCTTGCCAAGGTCTCGGGCGACCGCAAACCGTATTTGCAGATCGACCAGATCGAGGGGCTGGCCGCGGTCGCGCAGCTCGGCGGCCTCGAGCTGCATCCCTGGAATTGCGCGCCCGACGCCTATGATACGCCGGGCCGGCTGGTGTTCGATCTCGATCCGGCGCCCGACGTGGCGTTCTCCGACGTCGTCGACGCTGCCAAGGAGATGCGCCAGCGGCTGACCGCGGTCGGCCTCGAAAGCTTCTGCAAGACCACCGGTGGCAAGGGCCTTCATGTCGTCGCGCCGTTGCAGTCGGGGGCCAGGGACAAGGTGACCTGGAAGGAGGCCAAGGCCTTCGCGCAGGGCATCTGCCAATGGATGGCGCAGGACGACCCGGAGCGCTATCTGATCAACATGTCCAAAGCCAAGCGCACCGGAAAGATCTTCCTCGATTATCTGCGCAACGACCGGCTCGCGACGGCGGTCGCGGTGGTCTCGCCGCGGGCGCGGCCGGGCGCGACTGTGTCGATGCCGCTGACCTGGACACAGGTGCGTGGCGATCTCGATCCGGCAAAGTACACGGTGAGGTCGGTGCCGGCGCTGCTTGCGAAGACCAAGGCCTGGGACGGCTATGACGATGCGGCGTCGTCGATCAAGGCGGCGATCAAGAAGCTTGCTGCGCAGTGAGCGCGTTCTCCTCGTCATGCCCCGCAAAGGCGGGGTATCCAGTACGCCAAAGCCTGTCGATTAAATCGTTGACGCCTCTGGAATATTGAATCACCCGCTTTCGCGAAAGCGGGTGATGACAGGTGTTGATGCGGATACGACGCGACACGCGTCCAGGCGCTAGATGCGTCCGAGCAGCAGCAGGATCAGCAGGATCACGATCACCAGGCCGAGACCGCCGCCGCCATAATAGCCGGTGCCGTAGAACGGTCCGCCGCCAATGCCGCTGAAGCCGCCAAGCAGCGCGATGACCAGAATAATAAGGATGATCGTTCCAAGTGACATTTCAAGCTCTCCTCAGCCCCGCGGGCCTGTTCGTCTCTGCCCTACGCGCGAGGAAAACAAACCGGTTTGGCGAAAGTTCCAATTCTCGCGCAGCGATAAATACCGCCCATCTTCCATTTTTATGGGAACGTATTTACATGGTGACGATCACATGAGGAGTGCACCGCGATGTCGGCGCCGCTGATCGTTTCGATCCCCCACAGTCTTGGCCGCGACGAGGCGATGCGCCGCCTGAAGACAGGCCTTTCGCGCGCAGCCGTGAATGTGCCGGTGCTCAGCGTCGACGAGGAAAGCTGGGACGGCAATCGCATGAGCTTCCGGGTCCGCGCGCTGGGGCAGGTCGCGTCCGGACATCTCGACGTCGAGGATACCCTGGTCCGCCTCGAGGTGACGCTGCCGTGGCTGCTCCAGCGTTTCGCCGAGGCCGCTCAGGTGGCCATTCAGAAACGCGGCCAGTTGCTGCTCGGCAAGAGCTGACGCGCGCCGCTAGCCGTGTTCGCGCACACGCTTTGGGTCTTGCTTGGCTCCAGTTGCGGCTTTTGCCTTCACAACGGCGACGGGCAGATTGGCGAACAGCGTTGAGAGCTGGGCCCTGGTCTCGCCATCGGGGAGCGAATACCCGGCCAGATCGATCTCGCCTTCATAAGCCTCTGGTCGCGGCCAGTGACGGCCGCCCTGTGTGAACGGAGCGAAGGATTTCGCCACCGCGACGATCACGGCTTCGCGGCCGTGACGCCTTGCGAACGCGACGACGTGATCGCGATGCGGGCCGCTGACCGCGAGTGGCTCGTAGTCGCCGCTGGTGAACACGCCCGCCATCTCGTTGCGCAGCCGCAGCAGATGTCGCGTCCAGGCAAACTTCAGGCGGCCATCGCGCCAGCTCTCGGCCAGCGCCTTCCAATCCGGCGCCTCCAGCGCCGCAAGCATGGCTTCGCGCCCGGCAAAGTCGACCGGCCGGCGGTTGTCGGGGTCGACCAGCGAAAGATCCCAGCTTTCGGTGCCCTGGTAGAAATCCGGCACGCCCGGCATGGTCGCCTTCAGCGTGATCTGGCTGAGCGAGTTCAGCGCGCCGATCAGCGCGGTGCGCTGCGCCAGCGTATCGAGCGCGCCGACGAATTCGGGCGAGGCGCTGCGATCGAGGATCCGCGCGATGAAGGCCTTCACGCCGGCCTCATAGGGCTCATGCGGATTGAGCCAGCTGGTCTCCTGCTTGCCCTCGCGCGCCGCCTTTAGCGCATAGGCCTGGATGCGCGGGAGGAGCGAGGCGTCATCCGGATCCCAGGCGCCGAGCAGGGCCTGATACAGCATGTACTCGAACGTCGCCGACGGCGCGCGCATCTCGCCGTCGAGCACCAGATGCGGCGCGTTCAACACCTTCCAGCGCGCCACCGCGCTGGTCCATTCGCCGGGAATCTCTGCGAGCGCCATGATGCGGGCGCGGGCGTCCTCGCCGCGCTTGGTGTCGTGGGTCGCGGTCGACGTCATGCCGTTCGGCCATTCGCGGGCGCGGGTCGCCATCATGGCGTGGAACGTTTCGGGCGCAATCGCGCTTGCGGCGGGATCGCCGCCGACCTCGTTGAGCGCCAGCAGGCGATGGTAGCGATAGAAGGTGGTGTCCTCCAGCGACTTGGCCATCATCGGCCCGGTGAACTGCTGCACCTTCAGCGCGAAGCGGCGGACCCGCGGCGCGCTGTGCGGCGGCCGGCCGGGCTTCAACAAATCCATGGTCAAGGCATCGCGCAGGAAGTCGAAGATGCCTTCGTCGGCGGCGAACCAGTCGGCGCGGGCGCGCTCGATGGTGTCGCTGATCAGCGCGCGGTCATGCGCGGTCGGGCCCGAGCCGGTGAGATAGGTGCGATAGACCGGGAAGTGCAGCACATAGAGCTCGAGTGCCTGCCGCAGGCTGTCACCGGAGAAATCGCGGGTCGAATAATGTCCGCTGGCGATGCGCGCGACGAGCCGCGCCAGCACGGTGAATTCGCTGGTCAGCAGCGTCTCCAGCACGCGGCGCTTGGCCTCGCGCAGCACCGGCGTCAGGTTCGGCGACTGGTTGCTGATCTGGCGCCAGATCTCATTGAGCGGATCGAGACCATTGCCGTCGACCAGCACCTGGCTGATCGTATTCATCCATTCATAGCCGGTGGTGCCGTGGACGCCGGCAAACCTGGTCAGCTTCTCGTCCTCGCCGAGGATCTTCTCGATCACCATGTAGAACGGCCGGGCCTTGCCGCCTTGCGCCGAGCGGATCAGGCGACGCAGCCGCTGGAAATACTGCGCGGGATCGCGCAGGCCGTCGATATGGTCGAGCCTCAGGCCTTGCAGCCGGTCCTCCGCGATCAGCCGCTTCACCAGGCTATGGCTCGCCTCGAAAGTGGCGGCGTCCTCGACCCGGAGGCCAGCCAGCGTGTTGACGTCGAAGAAGCGGCGATAGTTGATGTCGCTGGAGGCGAGCCGCCAGTGGCCAAGCTTGTAGTGCTGGCGTTCCAGCAGGTGATGCAGCGCCAGCGTCTGGGTAGGGCGGTCCTCGCCGGCGCGATAGGCGTCGAGCCCGCGCGCAATGATGTCGGCGCTATCATCGATCGCCTTGATCGCCGCCTTCAGTGTCGGCGCCTCCTTGCGGTTCGGATGGCGCAGGCCGCGGTAGCGCGCCGCGAGTTCGAGCAGCGCGCGGCCGGCCGGGCTGTTTTCGGCACCGGCCTCGCGGACGATGCTGCGCAGCACCTCGCCATAGCGTTCAGGTGCGATCGGCAGGCGGTGCTCGAAATACCAGGCGGAGAAACTGCCTTCGTTTGCGTCGTAGCGCAGCTCGATCTCGCCGCGCTCCAGCGCCTGGCCATAGGACGAGCCGAGGATCGGCAGCAGCACGCCGCCGCGCGCGCGGTAGGGCAATTGGTCCCAGTCGATGTCGAAGGAGACCGCGTGCGGCGACACCGGCCCCCATTCGAGGACATCGAGCCACCACGGATTGTCGGCGAAGTGCACGCCGACATGGTTCGGCACGAAATCCAGGATCAGCCCGAGGTCGTTGCGCTTCAACGCGTCGCTGAACCGTGCGAAGCCGGCTTCGCCGCCGAGTTCCGGATTGAACTTGGTGTGGTCGACGACGTCATAGCCATGGGTCGAGCCCTTGCGCGCCTTCATGAACGGCGAGGCATAGACATGGCTGATGCCGAGCGCCTTTAGGTACGGCGCCACGCTCGCGGCGGCATCGAAGTCGAAATCGGCGGTGAGTTGCAGACGGTAAGTCGCGATCGGGATCGCCGGAGGCATGGTGCTATCCGATGTGCCAGCGCACCGCCCAGCCAGGGAGGTCGCTCGACAACGCGCCGCCCCAGATCGCGGTTCCCTTCGGCTCGGGAACGTGGCCGATGGCCTGATCCGACAGGTTGACCGTTAGCCATAGCGTGCTGCGGTCTCCCATCTGCCAATGCGCGGTCAGCAGATTGGCCGTCACATGGGCCTCGCCGAAACGCACCTTGGCCAATCGCGGCAGGATCTCGCGGTGGCGCACCGCGAGCAGTTCGCGCACCAGCGCAACCCGGTCGCGGCCGGGAGTGCGCTCAAGCGCCGTCCAATCGAGCACCGCCGATTGCATGGTCTTCTCGGCGAGCGGGTCCGGAACATCGTCGCCATACTTGGCATAAGCCCAGGCGAATTCCTTGCGCCGCCCGGCGCGCACCGCGTTGGCGAGATCGCCGGTGAAATCGCAGAAGAACGGGAACGGCGTCGTCGCGCCCCATTCCTCGCCCATGAACAGCATCGGCGTGGTCGGCGCGAGCAGCGTCACCGCCAGCCCTGCCTCGATCGCTTGCGGCTTCGCGATGCTGTCGAGACGCTCGCCGAGCGGACGGTTGCCGATCTGGTCGTGGTTCTGCAGGAAATTGATGAAGCAGGTCGGCGACAGCATGCCGCTCGGCTCGCCGCGGGCCTTGCCGCCCCAGAAGCCCGAGACCTCGCCCTGATAGATGTAGCCGGAGGACAGTGCGCGAACCAGGTCCTGCTTCGGCGACTGCTGATAGTCGGCGTAATAGCCCTGGGCCTCGCCGGTCAGGATCACGTGCCAGGCGTGGTGGTAGTCGTCATTCCACTGGCCGCGGAACTTGCCACGCGGCGGATCCTCCGCGTCATCCAGCAGGCTCGCGATGTTGTCGCCGTTTTCGAGCACGAGGTTGATCTGCCGGCCGGTCTCGGCTGCGAGATGGCCGGCCGCCTTGCTGAAATCGTGCAGCACGGAGACCTCGCCGGCTTCGACGATGGTGTTGACCGCGTCGAACCGCAGCCCGTCGAAGCGATAGTCGCGCAGCCAGCTCACGACACTCTCGATCGCGAAGGCGCGGACCTCGGGCACGCGATAGTCGATCGCGCTGCCCCATGGCGTGTGTGCATCGCTGAAGAAATTTGGTGCGTAGCGGCCGAGGTAATTCCCCTCGGGTCCGAAATGGTTATAGACCACGTCGAGCATCACCATCAGCCCGCGCAGATGCGCCTCGTCGATCAAGGTCTTCAGATCTTCGGGGCGGCCATAGGCGCTGTCGGGCGCGTACCACAGCACGCCGTCATAGCCCCAGTTTCGCTTGCCGGCGAAATCCGCCAGCGGCATCAGTTCGAGCGCGGTGATGCCGGTCGCCACCAGATGATCGAGCTTGTCGATCATGGCGCGATGGGTGCCCTCTCGCGTGAAGGTGCCGACATGGGCTTCGAGAATCACGGCTTCGTGCCAGGGTCGTCCGCGCCACTCGGTCGCGCGCCATTTGAAAGCGGTGTGGTCGATCACCTCGCTCGCCCCGAACACATCGTCCGGCTGGAATGCGGAGGCGGGATCTGGCACGTCGACCTCGTCGTCGATGCGGAATTTGTAGCGGGTACCGGCGCGCGCGCCCGCGATCTCGGCAACGTACCAGCCGGCGGCGTCGCGCGTCAGGGCGTGCGGCTTGTCGAGCAGCAGGTCGACGCGCTTGGCTGCCGGCGCCCATAGCCGGAAGCGCGCGCCATCGGGCGTCAGCTCGGGTCCGAAATGCTGGGCGCTCATGCGGAGCCTGCGAAGGCCAGCACCGAGCGCGGCGGTGCCGTCATGTCTGCGCCGGATGCGAACTGCTCGGCGGTCTGCTCCGCCTGGGTCGTGTTCAAGACCTGCTGCCAGCTGCTGTACTCCGCCATTCTCGGCATCCTGAACACGATCTCCTGCGGTGCGGCGTTCAGCACGATAAAGATCGGCGCCTGGCCTTGTTCCATCGGCCCCAGCACATAGGCCAGGAACCGGCTTTCCGGGAATTTCCAGTCGGATTCCTTCATCTCCTCCGCTGCCGGCGTCAGCCACAGCACGCCATAGCTGCCGTCGGCGCGGCGGCCGTCGAGCCAGCTCTGGCAGCGGATCTGGCCGAAGCGCTGGCGCAGCGCGGTGAGATGGCCGATGAAATCGATATCGTCGTCGTCCGTGCCGAGGTTCTCCCAGCCCACCCAGCCGGTCTCATTGTCCTGGCAATAGGCGTTGTTGTTGCCGCCTTGGGTGTTGGCGACCTCATCGCCGGCGAGGATCAGCGGCGTGCCCTGCGCCAGCAACAGGCAGGCCAGCGCATTCTTCCGCAACTGCCGGCGCAGCGCGATGATCGCGGGATCATCGGTCGGTCCTTCATGGCCGCAATTGTTGCTGTGATTGTCGTTGGAGCCGTCGCGATTGTCCTCGCCATTGGCCTCGTTGTGCTTCTCGTTGTAGCTGAACAGGTCGGCCAGCGTGAAGCCGTCATGCACCGTGATGTGGTTGATGCTGGCGCGGGTCGCGCGGTTGTCGTGATGAAACAGATCGGAGGACGCGGTCATGCGGCCCGAGATGTCGCCGATCAGGCTGCCTTCGCCGCTCCAGTAACGCCGCATCGCACTGCGGTAGCGGTCGTTCCACTCCGACCATTGCGACGGGAAGGCGCCGACCTGGTAGCCGCCGAGACCGAGATCCCACGGCTCGGCGACCATCTTCACGGTCGCCAGCACCGGATCCTGGCGGATCGCGGTGAGGAAGGGGTGGTTGCGATCAAAGCCGTTCGGCCCGCGTGCCAGCGTGGTGGCGAGATCGAAGCGGAAGCCATCGACATGGCAGACCTCGACCCAGTAGCGCAGCGAATCCATCACCATTTGCAGCACGCGCGGATGGGTGAGGTTGACCGAGCTGCCGCAGCCGGTGAAGTCGTCGTAGAAGCGCGGGTTCTCGCGGTTCAGCCAGTAATAGGAGGCGTTGTCGATGCCGCGGAAGCACAGTGTCGGGCCCATATGGTTGCCCTCGGCGGTGTGGTTGTAGACCACGTCGAGCAGCACCTCGATGCCGGCGTCGTGCAGCCGTGCGACTGTCGTACGAAACGAGTCCAGCGCATTGTCCTGGGCGTAGCGCGCCTCGGGCGCGAAGAACGCGATGGTGTTGTAGCCCCAGTAGTTCGCGAGCTTCTTCTCGACCAGCACGCGGTCGTCGATCAGGCCGTGGATCGGCAACAGCTCGATGGTCGTGACGCCGAGCCGCTTCAGGTGGTCGATCATCGCCGGCGAAGACAGCCCGCCATAGGTGCCGCGCAGGTTCGGCGGCACGTCCTCGCGCTTCTGGGTCAGGCCCTTGACGTGGGCCTCGTAGATGATGGTGTCTGCCCAGGGGATCTGCGGCCGGATTTCGCGGCGCCCCCAGTTGAAGCTCTCGTCGACCACCACAGCCTTCGGCATGCCGCGGGCATTGTCGCGGCGGTCGAAGGAGAGATCCTCGCGCGCGCTGCCGGTGCGGTAGGCGAAATGCGCGTCGCTCCACACCAGCCGGCCGGCGAGCCGCTTGGCATAGGGATCGAGCAACAGCTTGTTGGCGTTGAAGCGGTGGCCACGCTCCGGCGCATAGGGTCCGTAGACGCGATAGCCGTAGAGCTGGCCCGGCGAGACGTCGTTGAGGTAGCAGTGCCAGACGTCCTCGGTGCGCTCCGGCATCTCGATCCGCTCGAGCTCGCGGCGACCCTGGCCGTCGAACAGGCACAGCTCCACCTTTTCGGCATTCGCCGAGAACAGCGCAAAATTGGTGCCTCTGCCGTCCCAGCTTGCACCGAGCCGTGCGGACGTTCCCCCAGTCAGACGCATGAGCTAGCTTTCCGGTACGAGGAAGATCGCAGCCAGCGGCGGAATGGTCAGGTCCAGCTCCGGCGTGGCGCCCTCGGACGTGCGAACCTCGCCGATATTGCCGACATTGGTGCCGCCGTAATGCGCGGAGTCCGAGTTGAGCACCTCGTGCCATTTGCCCGCGAGCGGCACCCGGACACGATAGTTGCGATAGACGTTGGGCGAGAAGTTCATGACCACGAGGCAGCGCGCGCGCTCGGCATTGCCCTTGCGGATCCAGGCGAACACATTGTTGTTCGCGTCGTCGCTGATGACCCATTCGAAGCCGGCCTGGTCGCAGTCGAGCTCATGCAGCGCCGGCACTGCGCGATAGAGCCGGTTGAGGTCGCGGATCAGGTTCTGGATGCCCTTGTGCTTGGGCTGGTCCAGCAAGTGCCAGTCGATCGAATAGTCGTGGTTCCACTCGCGTTCCTGGCCGAATTCGCAGCCCATGAACATCAGCTTCTTGCCGGGATGGCCGAACATGAAGCTGTAATAGGCGCGCAGGTTGGCGAAGCGCTGCCAGTCGTCGCCGGGCATGCGGCCGAGGATCGAGCGCTTGCCGTGCACCACCTCGTCGTGGGACAGCGGCAGGATGAAGTTCTCCGAGAAGGCATAGTGCAGGCCGAACAGGATATCGCCGTGATGATGTTTGCGGTGGATCGGATCCTTGCCGATGTATTTCAGCGTGTCGTGCATCCAGCCCATGTTCCACTTGTAGCCGAAGCCGAGCCCGCCATATTCGACCGGGCGCGACACCTGCGGCCAGGCGGTGGACTCCTCGGCTGCCGTGGTCGCCTGCGGGAAATGCGCGAACAGCTCGGTGTTGAAGCGGCGCAGGAAATCGATCGCCTCGATGTTCTCCCGGCCGCCATATTTGTTCGGAATCCAGCCGCCAGCGGGGCGGCTGTAATCGAGATAGAGCATCGAGGCGACGGCATCGACGCGCAGCCCGTCGATGCCGTAGCGGTCGAGCCAGAACAGCGCGTTCGACACCAGGAAGTTGGTCACCTCGGTGCGCCCGTAATTGTAGATCAGCGTGCCCCAGTCGAGGTGACGGCCCTGCAGCGGGTTGGCGTGCTCGTAGAGCGCGGTGCCGTCGAAATGGCCGAGGCCGTGCGGATCGTCGGGGAAATGTCCGGGGACCCAGTCGAGCAGCACGGCGAGGCCCGCGGCATGGCAGGCGTCGATCAGCGCTGCGAAATCGTCCGGCGAGCCGAACCGGCTGGTCGGCGCGAACATGCCGGTCGGCTGGTAGCCCCAGGAGCCGTCGAACGGATGCTCGGATATGGGCAGGAATTCGACATGGGTGAAGCCGAGGTCGCTGGCATAGGCGGGAAGCTGTTCCGCCATCTCGCGATAGGTCAGCCATTCGTTGCGGCCCTTGCGCCGCCAGGAGCCGAGATGGACCTCGTAGATCGACATCGGCGAGCTCAGCGCGTTGACGCGATCCGGCGCGGGACGCGGGTGCGGGATCTTGCGCTCGTCGATCACGATCGAGGCGGTCTTCGGACGTACCTCGGCGGCGAACGCCAGCGGATCGGATTTCAGCGGCAAATGCTGGCCGTTACGGCCGACGATCTCGAACTTGTAGTGATCGCCGACGCGTGCCCGCGGGATGAACAGCTCCCAATAGCCGGGGCCGCGGACGCGCATCGGATGCCGCCTGCCGTCCCAGAAATTGAAGTCGCCGACCACGCTGACCCGGCGCGCATTCGGCGCCAGCACCACGAAGCCGATGCCGTCGACGCCGTCGAGCGTCATCGGGTGCGCGCCGAGCGTGTCGTAGACGCGCTGATGCGTGCCCTCGCCGAGCAGATAGAGATCGAAATCGCTCAGGATCGGCGGGAAACGGTAGGCGTCCTCCAGCTCGACGACCTTGTTACCGAAGCGGGCGCGGAGTTGGTAGCGCGTCGAGCCGTTCGGCAAGGGACCCGCGAACAGGCCGGCATCGTGGATCCGCGCCAGCTCCACCGTCCCGCCATGCTCGCCGATCGCCTCGACATTGCTGGCGTCAGGCAGGAAGGCGCGCACCACGTTGCGATCCCCCTCGGGATGCAGCCCGAGATAGTGGAACGGGTCGGAATGGCGGCCCTCGATGATGGCATAGGCCTCGGCGGGCAGTTTGGTCATGCACCCTCATGCGGCTGTTGCGGCAGGATCCTCAGCAGGCCGGTAAGCGGCACCCGCAGCCAATCCGGCCGGTTGGCCAGCTCATACTCGATCTCGTAGAAGG
This sequence comes from Bradyrhizobium sp. UBA2491, assembly GCF_002341725.1. NCBI lineage: Bacteria > Pseudomonadati > Pseudomonadota > Alphaproteobacteria > Hyphomicrobiales > Nitrobacteraceae > Bradyrhizobium > Bradyrhizobium sp. UBA2491. The sequence goes on along the minus strand of NZ_DDOP01000051.1, from coordinate 33,231 downwards.
CTTTCTCAAGCAGGAAAAAGTTGAGCAAACGATCGGCCGCCTTGGGCTCAGAGGGCCACAGCCGCTGGCCGGCCATGGTCTCGCGATAGGCTGCCAGGAAGGCGTCCGCGGCCCGGTCGCGCCATTCGGCCAGGGCGAGGCTCAACCTGCCGCTGTCGTCGGGAGCGACCCTGAGCGCCCGTTCCAGCGCGGCGGTCGCCGCATAGTCGATCGAGCGGATCAGGCCGGCGACGTCGCGGGCCGGCGGTGCCTTGCGGCGGCGCTCCGCGATGGTGCGGCCCGGTCCGCCGTCGAAATCGATGATGAAGACGTCGTCCTTGACCACCAGCAGCTGGCCGAGATGCAGGTCGCCGTGATGGCGGACGTTGAGGCCATCGGTCTCGCGCGGCAGCAACGCCTTGAGCCGCTCCGGCAGCATGTCGTGCCGGGCCTGCAATTGATCGGCGAGCAGCCGGTCGGGCTCCCTCAGGGAGCTGCGCCGCTGCTTCAGGGTATCGAACACGCGCTCGGCGCGCGCCATGATCTCGTCGGCCCAGCGTTGCAGGTCCTCCGGCCTGGTCGGCTCTGGCGCGAAGTCCGGCAGATCGCGGTTGCTGGCAAGTGCCAGATGCAATTCCGCGAGGCGCTTTCCGCTATGCGACAAATGGCGCAGATAGGTTGCCTGGTCGCCGTTCTCCGCCGGATGTTCGCTCACCGCGAGCAGGCGTTGCCGTTCGACCAGGCGGTCGAGGTGAGCGGCAGCGACCGTCCAGAGATCGCCCTGGTTGACGATCATCGTATGCAGCACCGCGATCGCACTGCGCTTGTCGCCCTCGACCAATTCGGACGTGCCAAGCAGAGCAGGGGTATTCGGGAAGCCGACCACCTCGGTGAGGAAGCGGCCCATCTCGATCTCCGGATTGATGCCGACCTCGAGCTTGCGGTAGATCTTGGTGACATATTCGTTGTCGACCAACGCCGTCGAATGCGGCTGATCGTTCTCGAACACACGAATACGCTCGGGCTGCCGCACCGGCCGATCGGAGAAGCGGCTGGTCGGACGGAATTCGAGCTTCAGGCCCTGTTCGCCTTCGTCGACCGTCAGGTTTTCCCGCAGATTCCGCAGGAACAGGCCGGTGAAGATCTGGTCGGTCGCGACATCCAGCAGCGTGCCTTCGCGTGCGCCCTGGCGCACCGCGGCGAAGGCGCGCGGGTTGTAGCGCTCGCGATCGAAGCGCACCCATTCGATCTGCATCGGCAGCACGTAACGGCTGGTGGTGCTACGCTCGGTGGTCTCGAAGAAGATCAGCCATGGCCGGTTGTCGCCGATGTCGCAGAACGGGATCGCGGACACCAGTTTCGGTTGGATCGCCTTGACGGAATGCTCGGGGTACCAGCGTGAGCGTGCGAGATGGCCGGGCAGCACTTCGTGCTCGAACACGCCGCGCTCCCGCGCCAGCGACGTCCAGGTCGAATTCAGCGGCACCACCAGGGTCTCGAACTCCGGCACTGCGCGCGGCTTCACCGGCTCGGACTTGTCACGCTCCTGCAACTCGAACCAGTAGAAGCCGTAGGGCGCGAGCGTGATCATGTAGGGCAGTTCGCCGATCGCCGGGAAGCGCGTGCGCCCCAGCAGTTCCAGCGGTACGCGGTCCTTGAAGGCGGAGAGGTCGAGCTCGGTCGCCTGCGCCGAGCGCGACAGGTTGGCGACGCACAGGATCACCTTGTCCTGGTACTGCCTGACATAGGCGAGCACCGAGCGGTTCTCCGGGCGGATGAAGGTCATGGTGCCGCGGCCGAAGGCGAGCGTCGACTTGCGCACCGCGATCAGCCGCTTGGTCGCCGACAGCAGCGACGACAGGCTGCGCGACTGCGCCTCGACATTGACCGATTCGTAGCCGTAGACCGGGTCCATGATCATCGGCGCGTACAGCCGCGCCGGGTCGGCGCGCGAGAAGCCGCCATTGCGGTCCGGCGACCACTGCATCGGGGTCCGCACGCCGTTGCGATCGCCGAGATAGATGTTGTCGCCCATGCCGATCTCGTCGCCGTAATAGATGATCGGCGTGCCGGGAAACGACAGCAGCAGCGAGTTCATCAGCTCGATCTTGCGGCGGTCGTTGTCCATCAGCGGCGCAAGACGGCGGCGGATGCCGACATTGATGCGGGCGCGCGGGTCGTTGGCGTAGGTCGACCACAGATAGTCGCGTTCGACGTCGGTGACCATTTCCAGGGTCAGCTCGTCGTGATTGCGCAGGAACAGCGCCCATTGGCACGCCGCCGGGATGTCGGGCGTCTGCCTTAGGATGTCGGTGATCGGAAAGCGGTCTTCCTGGGCGATCGCCATGTAGATGCGCGGCATCAGCGGGAAGTGATAGGCCATGTGGCATTCGTCGCCATGGCCGAAATACTCCTGCACGTCCTCCGGCCATTGATTGGCCTCGGCCAACAGGATCTTGCCCTTGGCATAGGCGTCGAGCTCCTGGCGCAGCCGCTTGATGATGGCATGCGTCTCCGGCAGATTCTCGTTGTTGGTGCCGTCGCGCTCGCACAGATAGGGAATGGCGTCCAGCCGGAAGCCGTCGACGCCGGTGTCGAGCCAGCGTTTCATCACCTGCACGATGGCCCGCACCACGCGGGGATTGTCGAAATTGAGGTCCGGCTGGTGCGAGAAGAAGCGGTGCCAGTAGAACTGGCCGGCTTCCGGATCCCAGGTCCAGTTCGACTTCTCGGTATCGGTGAAGATGATCCGCGTATCGAGGTATTTCTGGTCGGTGTCGCTCCAGACATACCAGCTGCGCGCGCTCGAATTCGGCGGGCTGCGGCGCGCGCGCTTGAACCACGGATGCTGGTCCGAGGTGTGGTTGACGACGAGTTCGGTGATGACGCGCAGGCCGCGCTTCTTGGCCTCCTGGATGAAGCGCTTGAAGTCCTTCATCGTGCCGAAATCGGGATTGATGTCGCCATAATCGCCGATGTCGTAGCCATCGTCGCGGCCGGGCGACGGATAGAACGGCAACAGCCACAGCGCGGTGACGCCGAGTTCCTGTAGATAGCCGAGTTTCTCCGTCAGCCCGGCGAAGTCGCCGATGCCGTCATTGTTGCTGTCGGCGAACGCCTTGACGTGCAGCTGGTAGATGATCGCGTCCTTGTACCAGAGCTGATCCGCGGTCTCGGTCGCGATCTTCACCTCGGTATTGACGGAGGAGAAAACGTTCATGACGGCTCCTTCAGGCGACACAGCGCAACAGCAACGCGGGATCGCGCGCAGGATTGAGACGCAGGCGGATGCCTCCCCATTCGAGCGCGTGGCGCTCGCCGGTGATGAGGTCTTCAACGGCCGTGACGGGGCGGCGGGCATCGCCGCGGCCGACCATGACGTCGCCGAGCGGAAGCCAGACCTCACGCAACTCGCCCGATAATGCAATCGCGGCCGCGATCACATTGCTCTGATCGGTCGCCTCCTTGACGAAGCCGATCACCCCGCCGTCATCGACATTGATAAAGCGCAGATCGGCGAATTGTTGCAGGGCCGGATTGCCGCGCCTGATCCGGTTGAGGGCCGCGACATAGGGCTTGATGTTCCCGCCTTCATCCCAGTCGCGAACCCTGATCTCGTACTTCTCGGAGTTGAGATATTCCTCGCGGCCGGGCACCGGCATATGCTCGAGCAATTCGAAGCCGCTATAGATGCCGTAATTGCTCGACAGCGTCGCGGCCAGCGCGAGGCGCGATTTGAACATCCAGGACTCGCCGCTTTGCAGGTGGAAGGGCAGGATGTCCGGGGTGTTGACGAAGAAATTCGGCCGAAAGAAGTCACGCTCGGGATAGGCGATCAACTCGCCGAGATACTGTTCGAGCTCGGCGCGCTGCGTGCGCCAGGTGAAGTAGCTATAGGATTGCGTGAAGCCGAGCTTGGCGAGGCCCTTCATCAGTTTCGGCCGCGCGAAGGCTTCCGACAGGAACAGCACCTCCGCATCGCGGTCCTGCACCTCGCGAATCAGCCATTCCCAGAATGCCAGTGGCTTGGTGTGCGGATTGTCGACCCGGAAGATCTTGACGCCCTGTTCGAGCCAGAACAGCACGACGTCGCGCAGCGCGCGCCACAGCGCAGCCGCATCCTCGGATCCGAAATCCGGATTGACGACGTCATCCCAGCGTTGCGGCGGGTGCTCGGCCGCACGCATCGAGCCGTCCGGGCGGCGCTTGAACCACTGCGGATGTGTACGAAGCCAGGGGTGATCGAGGGAAAACTGCACTGCGAAATCGAGCGCGACCTCGAGGCCATGCGCCTGGCATGACGCGACGAAGGCGCGGAATTCGTCGAGCGTGCCGAGCTCCGGATGCACCGCGTCATGACCGCCTTCGGCCGCGCCGATCGCATACGGACTGCCGGGATCGCCTGGCTGCGCCATCGCGGCATTGTTGCGGCCCTTGCGATGCTGCCGCCCGATCGGGTGGATCGGTGCCAGCAGCACGACATCGAAGCCCATCGCGGCGATGTCGGGAAGCCGCGCGATGCAATCATTGAAGGTCGCGTGCACGCCTGAGGTCTTGCCCTGGCTGCGCGGAAACATCTGGTACCACGCGCCGCTGCGTGCCCGCAGGCGATCGGCGGTCAGCGGATAGGGTGGGGAGCGCATCAGGTCTCGGCGAAACTGGCTGCCGGCCATCGCCTCGCGCAGTTCCGGCGCGAGCAGCGCGCCCGCCTCGCCGGTTTGCAGAAAGACCTCGCACTGCCTGATGATCACGGCGGCCGCGGCAGGCCCACCGGCCTGCGCCTGGGTCAGCATGCCGGCACCCTCGATCGCGTCCAGCGTGCGGTCGCTGCCATCGTGCGGCTTCTGCTCGAAGCGACGTTGCCAACTGGCGAACTCGTCGGTCCATGCCTCGATCGCAAAGGTATAGCGGCCGGGCCGGTCGGGTACGAAGGTGCCGCCCCAGCGGTCGTCGCGGTGTTGTGTCATCGGCGTCTGCTGCCACTCGCCGTCGCCTTCGCGCCGCCACACCAATGCCGCCGATATCACGTCATGTCCGTCGCGGTAGATGTCGGCCCACACCTCGACGGATTCGCCCGCGATGCGCTTGACGGGAAAACGGCCGCCATCGACCGACGGGTAGACATCGGTGATATGAAAAGTGCCGTGGGCACCCTCGACAGGCCGGACGGTTTTGTTCACGGTGATGCCGCCATTGAAAGTGCAAATGACGTCCCGGCGCCGGGAAGGAGGCGCGCCAGACCCATATAGAAAGCCGCTCGCCGGGCAATGGTTCCCGGCGGGAACGCTAGACAGGGTAGAGCGTTGAACATCAACTATCCCTTTCCCCCATCTATACAATTTAGCAACGATCCGAATACCGTTGCGAGCAAGTAGCGTGCCGAATGGACCTTTACGCCAAAGCCCAGAGCCTGGGAATTCAGACCGAATATATCGATGGCAGCGGTCACCGCCGTGTGACAACCCCCGAGGCGCTCACGGCGATCCTCGACGCGCTTCCGCCACATGCGCCGCGCCGGATCATCGTCGATCCGGTGGTCATTCGCGCCGGTCGCGCCGAGCCGACCCGGCTGTCGGAGGAGGCCGCGCTTCCGGTGCAATGGAAGCTCATGAACGCCACCACCGTGCTTGCGCAAGGCGAGGCGCGCGAGCGGAGTGTGACGTGGCCGTCCGGTCTGCCCGAGGGCGTGCACCGGTTGCAGCTATCGGACGCATCGGGCGCCCGCGAGGAGCTGCCGTTGCTGGTGGCGCCGGAAGGCGCGTTCGGCGGCACCTTCGACCGCTGCTGGGTGATCGCGGTCCAGCTCTACGGCGTGCGATCGGCGCGCAACTGGGGGATCGGCGACTTCACCGATCTGGAGGGACTGCTCGGGTTCGCCCGTCAGCTCGGTGCCGACGGCATCGGGCTCAATCCGCTGCATGCGCTGTTCGACGATCGGCCGGGCGATTGCAGCCCATATTCGCCGAACAGCCGGCTGTTCCTGAATGCACTCTATGTCGACGTCGAGAAGATTCCGGAGTATCGCGCCGACGCGGCGACGCAAGCCGGGCTGGCGCAGCTTCGTAGCCACGACATGGTCGACTATGTCGGCGTCGCGGCGCTGAAATGGCCGGCGCTGCGCGCGGCCTTCGCGGCGTTCAAGGCCAATCCCGGCCTCGGCCGCTGGCAGGATTTCGAGGCCTATCGCAAGGAGCAGGGCGTGCTGCTGTCGCGCTTCGCCTGCTTCGAGGTGATGCGGCACAAATTCGGTACGCCGTGGTGGGAATGGCCGGACGAATGGCGCCTGCCCAATGATACGGCGTGCGCGAAATTGCGCCGGGCGCGCGACACCGCCGCCGAGGTCGAATTCGTCGAATTCGTGCAATGGACCGCGGACCGCCAGCTCGGCGCCTGCCAGGCCCTCGCGCACAAGCTCGGCATGCGGGTTGGGCTCTATCTCGACGTTGCCGTCGGCGTGCAGTCCGACGGTTTCGACGCCTGGAACGAGCAGATCGCGATCTCGCGCCATCTCGGGGTCGGCGCACCGCCCGATCCGCTCAACACCGCGGGGCAGGACTGGGGTCTCGCCGGCTTCAATGCCGCAGGGCTCGAACAGCGCTCGTTCGAGCCGTTCAGGCAGATGCTGCGCGCCTCGATGCACCACGCCGGCGCGATCCGGCTCGACCATGCGTTCGGGCTGAAGCGGCTCTATCTGGTGCCGCGCGGCTTCGGCCCGGCCAACGGCGCCTATGTGCTGATGCCGTTCGAGGCGCTGCTGGCGGCGACCGCGCAGGAGAGCGTGGCGAGCCGTTGCGTCGTGATCGGCGAGGATCTCGGCACCGTGCCTCCGGGATTCCGCGAGCAGATGAACGGCTGGGGCATCTGGTCCTATCTCGTGATGATGTTCGAGACCGACGACCGCGGCGTGTTCCGCAACGTCGACTATTACCTGCCCGATGCGCTGGTCACCTTCAACACCCACGACCTCTCGACCTATGCCGGCTGGCGTTCGTTCAGCGACCTCAAGACCAAGCGCGCGCTCGGCATCGACCCCGGCGAGACCGACCAGGGGCGCTGGGATGCGCTCGGTCATCTCGACGACGTGTTGCGCCGGAACGACATCCACCACAACGACTTCTATTCGGTGGTGAGCTTCATGGCACGGACGCGCTCGCGGATGATGGCGGTTTCGATGGAGGATCTGCTCGGCATCGTCGAGCAGCCGAACATCCCCGGCACCGTCTACGAGCATCCGAACTGGAAGCGGCGGCTTCCGGTCTCGCTCGAGCAGCTGGCGTCGGCGATCGACGTCGACGCGCTCAAGCGTGCAACGCGCGAACGCTCGCACGCCTGACAACGTGGAGCGCAGCAGGTGGCGTCTCGTATCGAAGACTATGGACTGATCGGGGATTGCGAGACCGCGGCGCTGGTCGGCCGCGACGGCTCGATCGACTGGCTGTGCTGGCCCGCATTCGAGTCCGATGCGTGTTTCGCGGCGCTGCTTGGCACGTCGAAGAACGGCCGCTGGCTGCTGGCGCCCGCCGGCGAGATCAAGCGGACCTCGCGCCGCTACCGGGACGATACGCTGATCCTGGAGACCCGGTTCGAGACCGGGGACGGCGTGGTCGCGCTGATCGACTTCATGCCGCCGCGCGGCAACGCCTCCGACGTGGTCCGCCTGGTTCGCGGCATCAGCGGCCGGGTCAAGATGCATATGGAGCTGGTGATCCGCTTCGGCTTCGGCGCCGATGTCCCCTGGGTGAAGAAGAGCCCGGACGGCAAGGGGCTGCTGGCGATCAGCGGGCAGGACATGACGGTGCTGCGCACTCCGATCGAGACCCGCGGCCAGGATCTCTCCACGATCGCCGATTTCGAGATCGCCGAGGGCGACACCGTGCCGTTCGTCCTGACCTATGGGGCGTCCTTTCAGCCGGTGCCGGAGCCGATCGATCCGGTGGCTGCGCTCAGGGATACCGAGGACTACTGGAAAGAATGGTGCAGCCGTTCGACCTATGACGGCGGCGATCAGCGCGCGCTCGTGATGCGCTCGCTGATCACGCTGAAGGCGCTGACCTTCCGGCCGACCGGTGGCATCGTCGCGGCCCCGACCACCTCGCTGCCGGAGAAACTCGGTGGCGCGCGCAACTGGGACTACCGGTTCTGCTGGCTGCGCGACGCCACGTTCACGCTGCTGGCACTGATGAATTCGGGCTATACCGAGGAGGCGGCGGCCTGGCACAATTGGCTGCTGCGGGCCGCGGCCGGCGCGCCGGCCAGCATGCAGATCATGTACGGCATCCTCGGCCAGCGCCGCCTGCTGGAATGGGAGGCAGGATGGCTGCCCGGCTATGAGGGAGCGCAGCCGGTCCGCGTCGGCAACGCCGCGCATGCGCAGCTTCAGCTCGACGTCTATGGCGAATTGATCGACGCCTTCCATCAATCGCGCATGGCCAGGTTGAAGCTCGACGAAGAGAACTGGTCGCTGGAATGCACCGTCGTCAATCACCTCGCCGAGGTTTGGGACCAGCCGGATCAGGGCATCTGGGAGCGCCGCGACGCCGCGCGGCACTATGTCTATTCCAAGGTGATGTGCTGGGTTGCCTTCGATCGCGCCATCAAGAGCGCCGAGCGGTTCGGCTTCAAGGCGCCGCTGGTCAAATGGCGGGTGCTGCGCGAGGCGATCCATCGTGACGTTTGCCAGCGCGGCTTCGATCCTGATCTCAACAGCTTCGTCGAGAGCTACGGCTCAAGGCTGCTCGACGCCAGCCTGCTGCTGCTGCCGTCGGTCGGCTTCCTGCCGCCGGACGATCCGCGCATCCGCGGCACGATCGAGGCGATCGAGCGGCACATGTTGCGCGACGGCTTCGTGCTGCGGCACGATCCGCGCGAGGTGTCCGACGAGGTCCAGCCGATCGAGGGCGCGTTCCTCGCGTGCAGCCTCTGGCTCGCCGACGCCCATGTGCTGGCGGGGGAAATCGGCAAGGCGCAAACCATGTTCGAACGTGTGGTGGCGGTAGCCAACGATCTCGGGCTGCTGGCGGAGGAGTTCGACTCCGGCGCCGGCCGGCAGACCGGCAACTTCCCGCAGGCGCTGACCCACATCGCGCTGATCAACACCGCGCATAATCTCAGCGTCGCCAGGGCCCACGCCGAGAAGCCCGCGGTGCAGCGGTCGACCTGACGGTGATCTAAGGCGGAATGAGTTTGAGTTGAGTCGGCCTGGCGCGCTCTTGGCTCACCTCTCCCTGACAGAGGGAAATCCGGGTGAGGGATCTTGCCCTCTCGATAGGCCTTCACCCCTCACCCGATTTGCTGCGCAAATCGACCTCTCCCAAGGGAGAGGTGAACCTCCGACGCCGTTCCAGCTCAACCCAACCTCATCAGGCTTTAGCGGCCCATAGCCAGCACGGTGTCCATCGCGCGCGCGAAGCCGTCGCGCTCGTTGGTTTCGGTGACGTGCGTGGCACGGGCCTTCACGTCATCGCTGGCATTGCCCATCGCAAACGAGACGCCGCTTCGTGCGAACATCGGCAGATCGTTCTGCATGTCGCCGATCGTGGCGACGTTCTCGAGCGACACGCCAAGACGCTTCGCAATGCCTTCGACGAAGGTGCCCTTGTCGTGGCCGGGCGGGGTGACGTCGAGATAATAGGTCTGCGAGCGGACCGCGGTCGCATCCTTGCCGACCATCTGCTGCATCTCCGCTTCGCAGCGCTGGAGCAGCGGCGCATCCGAGCTCGCGCCGACGATCTTGCAGGCCTGGTCGAGATAGGGCGTGAAATCGTCGACGATGGTCGGATCATGCTTGATGGTGTGCGCTTCGTGGGCAGTGTACTCGCCGTCCGGGTTGCGCGTCAGCCAGCGCTCGTTGGTGAACAGCCAGATGTCGACGCCGCGCTCGCGCAGCAGGTCGACGCAGCGCCTGGCGATCGCCGCCGGGATCAAATGCTGCTCAAGCGGCTTCAGTTCTGGATCGACGATTGACGAGCCGTTGAAGGCGCCGATCGGAAGCGCGATCGCGAGTGGCGCGACCAGAAAGCCCATCCCGATCGTCGGCCGGCTGGATACGATGGTGAAACCGATACCGGCCTCGTGCAGCCGGCGCACCGCCGACCTGGCGCCGTCGGTCAAGGTCTTGTCCTTGGTGAGCAGCGTGCCGTCGACATCGGATACGACAAGGGCGATGCGGGTCGCGATACGGTTCATGGGCGGTCCAGCTTCAGTTGACTGACAATGTCTTCGATGATGGTCTCGACCGAACGGTCGATCGCAATCGTGATCGGGCGCTCGTCCGGGGTCGGCGGCTCCAGCGTCTTGAACTGGCTGGCGAGCAGCCCCGGCGGCATGAAATGGTCCTTGCGCGCGGCCAGCCGAGCGGCGATCAACTGCTGCGTGCCGTCGAGGAAGACGATGCGGATATCGTCGCGGCCATGCACGAGGATGTCGCGATAGCTGCGCTTCAGCGCGGAACAGGCGATGACGGCCCGTTCGTGCACGCCGCAGCTGCGGTCGATCTCGGCGGCGATTGCACGCAGCCAGGGCCAGCGATCCTCGTCGGTGAGCGGCTGGCCGGAGTGCATCTTCGCGACATTGCTTGGCGGGTGAAAGCTGTCGCCGTCCTCGTAGCGCCAGCCGATCCTGATCGCGAGGCGGTCGGCGATGGTGCTCTTGCCGGAGCCGGAAACGCCCATCACGACCAGCGCGCAAGGGTTTTGCGGCGCGCAAGGGTTTGGCCCGTCACCCAAGAATGTCACCAAGCGAAGTCATCCACGAAAACCCTCCGGCAGCGCCGCCCGATCGATCAGCCAGACGGTTTCGCCCAGCGATCGCGCGCGGTTTGCCGGCAGGTTCTCGCCTGCGAACAGGCGCGTCAAGATCGCGCGCTTGCTTTCGCCCGCAACCTCGAACAGCATCTCGCGGCAGGAGGCGAGGGCGGGCAGCGTCAGGGAGACGCGCGACACGAACGGCTCGACATTGGCCTTGGGCACCCCGACCACCCAGCGCCGGGTTTCCTCGACCGCGGGATAGCCGGGAAACAGCGACGCCACATGGCCGTCGGGGCCGATCCCCAACAGCACCAGATCGAACAACGGCCGCTGCGGATCGAGCTGCTCGGCGCCGTAGAACGCCATCAGCTCATTCTCATACAATGCCGCGCTGACGTCAGGGTCTTTCAGGTCGGCCGTGTCGGTTGCGATCGGGTGCACATTGGCGGCCGGAGCGCAGCGGTCGAGGAAGGCCTGCCGCGCCATGCCCATATTGTGCAGCGCGTCCTTGCGCGGCACCAGGCGCTCATCGCCGATGAACCAGTCGATGCGGTTCCAGGGAATCCTCTGGCGATAGTCCGGGGTCGCCAGGAGCTGGTAGAGCGCCTTGGGGCTGGAGCCGCCGGTGAGGCAGATCGCGATCCGGCCGGGGTTTTCGTCGATCCGTGCGATCACCCGCTCGGCGGCCGCCTTCGCCAGCGCCGCCGGATCGGCGACCGTGATGATCTTGCGCTCGCCGCCCGCGGTCATGTCAGCCGAGCTTTCGCCAGGTGCGGCCATCGCGCGTCAGCAGCGCGTTGGCGGCCTCCGGGCCTTCGCTGCCAGCCTTGTAAGGCTGCAAGCCGCGGCCGCCGGCATTCTTCCAGGCGTCGAGGAAGGGCTGCACCGCCTGCCAGCCGGCCTCGACGCTGTCGGCGCGCTGGAACAGCAGATTGTCGCCGATCATGCAGTCATAGATCAACGTCTCGTAGCCAGTCGACGGCTCCGCCTTGAAGTAGTCCTTGTAGCGGAACTTCATCTCGACGCCGTCGATATTGATGGTCGGGCCCGGCACCTTGGTGTTGAACTGAAGCTCGATGCCTTCGGTCGGCTCGGTCGAGATGACGAGGTAGTTCTGCGACAGGCGGTCGACCGGCGTATCGCGGAACATCGCGAACGGCGCCTGCTTGAACTTGATCGCGATCTCGGTGCGCTTGGTTGCGAGCGCCTTGCCGGTGCGCAAATAGAACGGCACGCCGGCCCAGCGCCAATTGTCGATGGTCAATTTCAGCGCGGCATAGGTCTCGGTCGAGCTGTCCGGCTTCACGTCGGGTGTCTTGAGATAGTCTTCGATCTCGGTGTCGCCGATCCGGCCGGCGCGATACTGGCCGCGCACCGAGTTGGACAGCGCCTCCTGCTCGGTCTGGGTCTGGATCGCGCTCAGCACCTCGGCCTTCTCCGAGCGCACCGCCTGGGCGTCGAAGCGCGCCGGCGGCTCCATCGTCACCAGCGACAGCAACTGGAACAGATGGTTCGGCACCATGTCGCGCAGCGCGCCGGTGGCGTCGTAGAAGCTGCCGCGATGGCCGACGCCGAGCTTCTCGTCCACCGTGATCTGGATGTGGTCGATGTGGTTGCGATTCCAGATCGGCTCGAACATGCCGTTGGCGAAGCGCAGCACCAGGATGTTCTGGACGGTTTCCTTGCCGAGGTAATGATCGATCCGGTAGATCTGGTGCTCGTCCATTAATTTCAGCAGCGCTGAATTCAGTGCCCTGGCCGACGCCAGATCGGTGCCGAACGGCTTTTCGATGATCAGCCGCCGCCAGGCGCCGTTCTCCTCCAGCATGCCGGTGCGTCCGAGCTGCTCGCTGATCGGCAAGAAGGCGCTCGGCGGCGTGGCGAGATAGAACAGCCGGTTGCCGCCGGTGCCGCGCGCCTTCTCGATCTTGTCGAGCCGTTCGTTCATGGCGTCGAACGACGCAGGATCGCGCGGATCGGCCTCGATCGAGGTGACGCATTCGAACAGCCGCTTGGCGATCGCTTCGTCCACCGGGCGGGTAGCGAATTTGCGCAGCCCTTGCAGCAGGCTGTCGCTCAGCTGCTCGCTCGACATGCCCTTGCGGACAATGCCGACGACGCAGAACTTCTCTGGTAGCAGATTGCCGGCGGCGAGATTGTAGAGGGCCGGGACGACCAGCCGGTGGGTCAGATCGCCGGTGGCGCCGAAGATGATGAAAGAGCAGGGATCGGGTTTCTTCTGCACGTGACCTTCCGTGTTCGATTCAAGACGTCTTCGGCGACTCAAGGCTTCTTCGGCGGCTCCTTGTGGCCGCCGAAACCTGCGCGCATCGCCGAGAGGATTTTCTCCGCGAAGGTGTGATCCTTGCGCGAGCGGAAGCGCGTGTAGAGCGCGGCCGTCAGCACCTCGGCAGGCACCGCCTCGTCGACGGCGGCATTGACGGTCCAGCGGCCTTCACCGGAATCCTCGACAAACCCTGAATAATTGTCGAGCGTGTGGTTCTGCGCCAGCGCCGACGCCGTGAGGTCGAGCAGCCAGGACGGGATCACGCTGCCGCGCCGCCAGACTTCGGCGATGTCGGCGATGTCGAGATCGAAGCGATGATCCGGCGGCAGCGCCTCGATATTGGCGTTCTTCAGGATATCGAAGCCCTCGGCATAGGCCTGCATCAGGCCGTATTCGATGCCATTGTGGATCATCTTGACGAAATGCCCGGCGCCGACGGGGCCGGCGTGGATATAGCCCTGCTCGATGCGCGGGTCGCGGCCGTCGCGGCCCGGGGTGCGCGGGATGTCGCCGATGCCGGGTGCCAGCGTCTTGAAGATCGGATCGAGCCGGTCGACCACGCCCTTTTCGCCGCCGATCATCATGCAGTAGCCGCGCTCGATGCCCCAGATGCCGCCGCTGGTGCCGACATCGACATAATGCAGCCCGCGCTCGCGGAGCGCCTTGCCGCGGCGGACGTCGTCCTGCCAGAAGGTGTTGCCGCCGTCGATGATCACGTCGCCGGGCTGCATCAGCTTGGAGAGCGCATCGATGGTGGATTCGGTGATCTTGCCGGCGGGCAGCATCACCCAGGCGGTGCGCGGCGCTTCCAGCTTGAGGACGAAATCCTCCAGCGACGAGGCGCCGGTGGCATTGTCGGCGACCAGCGCCGCGACCGCCTTCGGATCCTTGTCATAGACCACGCTGGTATGGCCGTTGCTCATCAGGCGGCGGACGATATTGCCGCCCATCCGCCCGAGGCCGATCATGCCGAGTTGCATCTTGGCCTCCTTCAGTTCAAAGCCGCCGAGATCGCGGCATCGAGCGCCGCGAGTCCGGAGGTGAGGTCGCCCTTGAGGTGCACGCGCAGCGCCCGGCGGCCGCGCTCGGTGAGCACGTCGAAATCGCCGCGCGCCTGCGCCGCCTTGATCACGCCGAAGCTCGCCTTCTGGCCGGGTACCGCCAGATCCCTGGGATCGTCGGTCGTGACTTGCAGGAATACGCCGCTGTCCGGTCCGCCCTTGTAGGCCTGCCCGGTCGAATGCAGGAAGCGCGGGCCGAATTCGGCGCAGGTCGCAAGATGCCTGGCGTCGCGCACCTTCAGCCGCATCGCCTGCATGGCGTCGATGGTATCGCCGTCGCGCTCGATATAGGCGAGCAAAGCGACATAGTCGCCGCGCCCGGAGCGCGAAAGGTGCGCCTTGATCCATGAGTTGAGATCGCCATTGGCGCCGGCCTTGCGCAACTCCTCGGCGTTCTGCGCATCGGTGTAGAGATCAACCTCGGCCACCGACACCACCGGCCGCTCGGCCGGCAGCGATCCGGTCTTCTCGAACGCCGCCGTCAGCTCGCGCGTCTTGATCTTGGCGGCCTCCACGTCGGGCTGGTTGAACGGGTTGATGCCGAGGATGGAGCCTGCGACCGCGGTTGCGATCTCGAAGCGGAAGAACTCCTGGCCGATATGGTCGATCGACTTCAGCACGATCCGCACCACCGGATGGCCGGCGGCCTCGAGCGCGCCGAGCTTCGCCTCATGCGCGGCATCGTTCTCGCGCTCGGTGCGCAGATCGATAAAGAAGCGGTCATTGCCGTAGACCGCAGCATCGCCGATCGTCTCGCCCTCGATCGGGATCAGGCCCTTGCCGTCCTTGCCGGTCGATTCCGCGATCAGCTGCTCGGCCCAGGCGCCGAAATCGGCGACGTCGGGCGAGGCGAAGATCGTCACCTTGTCGCGGCCTTCGAGCCCGGCGATACCCATCGCCAGTCCGAGCTGGACGCCGGGGTTTTCCTGCGGCGGCACGTCGGCGCCGCAGGAGCGCACCATCGAGAGCGTATGGCCAAGCAGGCTGCGGACGTCGATGCCCGCGGCAGCCGCCGGCACCAGGCCGAACGGCGACAGTACCGAATAGCGCCCGCCGATCGCGGGATCGCCGTAGAAGATGCGGGCAAAGCCCTGCTTGATCGCGACCTTCTGCAACGACGAGCCGGGATCGGTGACCGCGATGAAGCGATGGCCGGCCTTGTCCTTGCCGATCGCCTTCGCCACCCGGTCGAAGAAGTAGTCCTTCATCACGTTCGGCTCGGTGGTGCCGCCGGATTTGGAGGAGACGATGAACAGCGTCTTCGCGATGTCGACATATTCCTCCATCGCGCGGACCTGCGCCGGGTCGGTGGAGTCGAGCACGTGCAGCCGCGGGAAGCCGGATTTATGCGGGAAGGTTTGCGCCAGCACCTCCGGCCCGAGGCTCGAGCCGCCCATGCCGAGCACGACGGCGTCGGTGAAGTTCTGCCCCTTCACGCGCTGCGCGAAATCCTCGTAGTCGGCGACATTGGCGGTCTCGGCGCTGGTCAGCCAGCCCAGCCATTTGCTCTCGTCATCGCCGGTCCAGACCGACTTGTCCTTGTGCCAGAGCCTGCGGATCTTGGCGGAGGCGCGCCATTCCTCGGTGCTCTTCTCGACCGCCTTCTCGATGCTGGCGCCCAGCGCGAGCCTCTGGTGGTCGATGCCGCCACCGAGCGAGGTGGCGCGCTTGTGGGCCACCGCGCCGTACAGCTTGTCGGCGGCGTCAGCGAACAGCTTGACGCCGTCCTTGACCAGCTCCGCGGTGATCGCATCGAGCGAGATGCCGGACTTCTCCAGCTCCGCCAGCACGCGGCGGGCGTCGTCGACGTTCTCCTCGAGGCTGTCGCGGACCTTGCCGTGGTCGCGGAAGGCGTCGAGCGTGGCCGGCGGCACGGTGTTGACGGTGTCGGGGCCGATCAGCTCCTCGACATAGAGCACGTCGCTGTAATCCTTGTTCTTGGTGCCGGTCGACGCCCACAGCAGCCGCTGCGGCTTGGCACCTTTCGCCTTCAACTTGTCCCAACGGCTGCCGGAGAACAGCCGCTTGTAGTCCTGGTAGGCGAGTTTGGCGTTGGCGATCGCGACCTTGCCCTTCAGCGCGGCGAGACGCTCCTTCTCCGAGGGATCGTTGGCCCGCGCGATCTTCTCGTCGAGCTGCTTGTCGACGGCACTGTCGATGCGGCTGACGAAGAAGCTCGCCACGCTCGCGACATGGGAGGGATCGCCGCCCTTGGCGACGTATTTCTCCAGGCCCTTGAGATAGGCCTCGGCAACCTGGCGATACACCGCCTGGGAGAACAGCAGCGTGATGTTGATGCTGATGCCTTCGCCGATCAGGTATTCGATCGCCGGCAGGCCCTCGGGCGTCCCCGGTACCTTGACCATCAGGTTCTTGCGGTGGACGTCCTTCCACAGCCGCTCGGCCTCCGCGATCGTCCCCTTGGTGTCCATCGCGAGATAGGGCGACACTTCGAGGCTGACGAAGCCGTCGCCGCCATGGCTATGGTCGTAGACCGGGCGCAGCACGTCGGCGGCATGCTGAATGTCCACGACGGCAAGATGCTCGAACAGGTCGGCGACCGAGCGGTCGCCCTTCTTGAGGGCCTGGCCGATCGCCCCGTCATACTCGTCCGAAGAGCCGATCGCCTTCTCGAAGATCGAGGGGTTGGAGGTCACGCCCTTGACGCCATCGGTCTCGATCAGCCGCTTCAGGTCACCCTTGGCGACGAAGCCGCGGGCGAGGAAGTCCAGCCAGACGGCCTGGCGGTGATTTTCGAGTGCTTTGACGGGGTTCATGGGTGCCTGTTCTCGTTCGATCGAGGGTCGATTTTTGGGTTCCCGGGCAGCTTTCGGGGCCGGAAGGGGATTGTCAACATGGCTGGGGGCCCGGGCGGAGTATCGGTATTGCGAAGGGATAACGCCATTCACAACAGTTCGATCCCCTCGGACCGTCGGTCCGAGCAGACCCCGATCTCGGCACATTTTTATGACGCCGGCGCGGCCTGTCGCCGCGCGTCAGGGCCGCAAATAGAGGTATCCCTGGGATTGCAGCTCGGCGAGGCGGACCACGCCGCCCCGCTCGGCGGCCACGAAGCCGGGGAGCAGGTCGCCGAGCGTGATGTTCTGCGATTTCATGGTGTTGCCGCAGGCGGCAAGCTCGATCCCGTCCCTGGTGAACTGCCCGAGATGCGTTGCCAGTTCGGGATTGGCCCCGGTCGAATGAAACGCCTTCAGCGCCTGGCCATGCACCACCAGCGCGATCGTCACATTGCCCGGGCCGCCGACGCCGTTGAGGTGGTTCTGGATGTTGCCGACCACGAAGTTGACCTTGTCGAGGTCGTCGAGGTGATAGACCACCTTCAGCTTCTGCGGCGGTGCTTCGGTGGTGGCGTTCGCCCGTGACGCCGCGAAGGCGGCGCCGACCGCCGAGAGCGTGCCCCACAGGATGCTGCGTCGGTGCATGGTGTCCCTCGCGCAATTGTTGTTGATCGGGCGAAGCCTATCACTTGTGGCGGAGGGCAGCGAGTTCCTTGCGGTCGGTCACAAGTTCGGCGCATTCGCCGACGTCCGCGCGATCGACGCGAAAGGCCTTGTCGTCGGCGCCGGCGAGCAGCTCTTCTTCCGCATCGTCGTCGGGTTTGTTGCGATTCCACATCCTGATGCTGCTCAGGCGTGCGATCGCGGATTTATCGTCCTTCGACAACGCCACGCCGATACCGCCGCCTTCGCAATCCACGCCGCATGCGAAGCGTATTTCGTGTCCGGATTCGGTTGCGATCGCGTGGTTGCAGTAGCCGCTGGAGTCGAAATTGCCGGCGCGGTGGCGGTAGGTGACGCCGAGGCGGAATGAGTAGTTGGTGGTCTTGTCCTCCGGTGCGTCCTCGGCCTCGACCAAAAGCTTCATCGCGGTGACCTTCTGCTTCGGGTGCTGCGCGAGATGATTTGCATCATATCGCCGCACGAAGCAGGCATAGGCTTTCGCACCTGGCGGGCCGGCGAACATCCTGTTGTCGAAGGCGGCTGCCTCGGCCTTGTCGACCGCTTCCTGCGCCTGGACGGCTGACAACGCGCCGGCACAGGCGGCTGCTGCAAGTGCGACAACAAGGAACGTGCGCTTCATGACCGCCTCGGGAATAGCCTGCGCTTCCAAAGTGTCATCTTTAGAGCGCGGCAATGGTGCCGCGCGGAACTGCGCGGGCTTGTTGCCTTAGTCGCGGCGACAAGGAGGCACGTTCAACGGCTCCTGACTGATTGTTCATCCGAATCCGTGACGCGCACATCTTGACGCCAAGGCTGGACAGCCACACGTTTTCAGGGAAGCCAACGTTCATTTTCGGACGGGGAAGTTGCCCCGCTCGGATGTCCACTTTGGAGGGATGTTTGGAGGCTCGGGCCCCGGTAAACCACGGATGTGGCGGAGGGGCTACAACCGTCAAAAACAGGCCACCAACAGTGGATATTGATGAACCATTAAGCTTCCTGCCTGTTGATAAGGCAGAGGCTGCACGCGCCGTGCATTGCCGAAGTGAGTCGGTCGAGTGTCCAATGGACCCAGCGTGCCGACGCTGATTCGATCCTAGGACGCTCTGGTTACGACTCGTGTCAGTCGTGCGGCGATACATATCGTGGAGATAGGGATCATGTACAACGATTCTTTGTTCAACGCCTTCGCAAGGTCGTTTGAAGCGCGAAGCCAGACCGACATGTCGATGGCCGAGTATC
Organism: Bradyrhizobium sp. UBA2491; assembly: GCF_002341725.1. Lineage (NCBI taxonomy): Bacteria > Pseudomonadati > Pseudomonadota > Alphaproteobacteria > Hyphomicrobiales > Nitrobacteraceae > Bradyrhizobium > Bradyrhizobium sp. UBA2491. Next base: position 14,456 of record NZ_DDOP01000051.1, on the reverse strand, counting down.
TGGAGTCGTGTCGAAGTGATCCGATGCGATATGCCAACGCGGCCGAGCGGTTATTAGCGGCGATCGGTGAGCCCCAGATGATCGACACGGCCAAGGACCCTCGCCTTGGCCGTATCTTTTTGAACCGTACGATACGGTCGTATCCGGCCTTCGCCGGCTTCCACGGCATGGAAGACACGATCGAGCGGATCGTCGGCTTTTTCCGTCACGCCGCGCAGGGCCTCGAGGAGCGCAAGCAGATCCTCTATCTGCTCGGGCCGGTCGGTGGCGGCAAATCGTCGCTTGCCGAGCGCATCAAGGCGCTGATGGAAGTTCATCCGATCTACGTGCTGAAGGCGGGCGACGAACTGTCGCCGGTGTTCGAGAGCCCGCTCGGGCTGTTCGATCCCGAGCAGCTCGGGCCGATGATCGAGGAGAAGTACGGCATTCCGCGCCGCCGCCTGAGCGGGCTGATGTCGCCCTGGGCCTACAAGCGGCTCGAAGCCTTCGGCGGTGACATCTCGCAATTCCGCGTCGCGCGCCTCCAGCCCTCGCGGCTGCGCCAGATCGCGGTTGCCAAGACCGAGCCCGGCGACGAGAACAATCAGGATATCTCCTCGCTGGTGGGCAAGGTCGACATCCGCAAGCTCGAGACCTACGCCCAGAACGATCCCGACGCCTACAGCTATTCCGGCGGCCTCAACCGCGCCAACCAGGGCGTGCTCGAGTTCGTCGAGATGTTCAAGGCGCCGATCAAGATGCTGCATCCGCTGCTGACGGCGACGCAGGAAGGCAACTACATCGGCACCGAGAACATCGGCGCGATCCCGTTCACCGGCATCATCCTCGCGCACTCCAACGAGGCCGAGTGGCAGAGCTTCAAGACCAACAAGAACAACGAGGCCTTCATCGACCGCATCTGCGTCATCAAGGTCCCGTACTGCCTGCGGGTCACCGAGGAGCAGAAGATCTACGACAAGCTGATCGAGAGCTCCGAGCTCGCCGCCGCGCCATGCGCACCGGCGACGCTGGAGACGCTGGCCCGCTTCTCGGTGATGTCGCGGCTGCGCAAGCACGAGAACTCGACGCTGTTCGCCAAGATGCGGGTCTATGACGGCGAGAGCCTGAAGGAATCCGATCCGAAGGCGCGCAGCGTGCAGGAGTACAAGGACGCGGCCGGCGTCGACGAAGGCATGGACGGCGTCTCGACCCGCTTTGCCTTCAAGGTGCTGGCCTCGACCTTCAACCACGACACCACGGAAGTCGGCGCCGACGCGGTGCATCTGATGTATGTGCTGGAGCAGGCGATCCGGCGCGAGCAGCTGCCTGACGAGACCGAGAAGCGCTATCTCGAATTCATCAAGGCCGATCTCGCGCCGCGTTATGCCGAGTTCATCGGCAACGAGATCCAGAAGGCCTATCTGGAATCCTATGCCGACTACGGCCAGAACCTGTTCGACCGCTATGTCGACTACGCCGACGCCTGGATCGAGGACCAGGACTTCAAGGATCCCGACACCGGCCAGCTGATGAACCGCGAGCTTCTGAATCAGGAGCTGACCAAGATCGAGAAGCCGGCCGGCATCGCCAACCCGAAGGACTTCCGCAACGAGGTCGTCAAGTTCTCGCTGCGCTCGCGGGCGCATAATGGCGGCAAGAACCCGAGCTGGACCTCCTACGAAAAGGTCCGTGACGTGATCGAGAAGCGCATATTCTCGCAGGTCGAGGATCTGCTTCCGGTCATCTCGTTCGGCTCCAAGAAGGACGGCGAGACCGAGAAGAAGCACGGCGAGTTCGTCGAGCGGATGGTGGAGCGCGGCTATACCGAGCGCCAGGTCCGCCGGCTCGTCGAGTGGTACATGCGGGTGAAGCAGGCCGGCTAGAGCATGATCGATCCGGAAAGCCGGCAACGGCTTTCCGTCCCTCCAAGAAGAATGCGATGCGACTGTCATGATCGCATCCGGCGCGAGGCAGATGCAAAGTGGTCATGCATATCGTCGATCGGCGGTTGAATCCGGGTAGCAAGAGCCTGGAGAACCGCCAGCGCTTCCTGCGGCGCGCCAAGGCGCTGGTGCAGGGGGCCGTCAAGAAGTCGTCACAGGACCGGGACATCAAGGATGTCCTGGAGGGCGGCGAAGTAACCATCCCGCTGGACGGCATGGACGAGCCGCGGTTCCGGCGCGAGGGTGGCACGCGCGACATGGTGCTGCCCGGCAACAAGAAGTTCGTCGAGGGTGACTGGCTGCAGCGGCCGAACCAGAGCGGCGCCAAGGGCTCCGGCGCGGGTGAGGGTGACAGCGAGGACGCCTTCCGCTTCGTGCTGAGCCGCGATGAATTCGTCGATCTTTTCCTCGACGATCTCGAGCTGCCCGACCTTGCCAAGCGCAAGCTCGCGGAGACCGAAAGCGAGGGCATTCAGCGCGCGGGCTATGCGACCTCGGGTTCGCCCGCCAATATCTCGATCAGCCGCACCGTGAGCCGGGCGCTGGCGCGCCGCGTGGCGCTGCGCCGGCCGCGCAAGGACGAGATCGAGGCGCTCGAGGCGGAGCTTGCGGACTGCGACGACGAGACGCGTCGCCGCGAGCTGCTCGCGCTGCTCGAATCGCTGAAGGCCAAGGCCAAGCGGATTCCGTTCATCGATCCGATCGACATCCGCTACCGCCGCTTCGAGACGGTGCCGAAGCCGGTGGCGCAGGCCGTGATGTTCTGCCTGATGGATGTCTCGGGCTCGATGTCCGAGCACATGAAGGACCTGGCCAAGCGGTTCTACATGCTGCTCTACGTCTTCCTGAAGCGGCGCTACAAGCACGTCGAGATCGTGTTCATCCGGCACACCGACCGCGCCGAGGAGGTGGACGAGGATACGTTCTTCCATGGACCGGCGTCGGGCGGCACGCTGGTGTCGAGCGCGCTGGTCGCGATGAACGACATCGTGCGCACCCGCTTCCGTCCGGCCGACTGGAACATCTACGCGGCGCAGGCTTCGGATGGCGACAACATGACCTCGGACAGCGCGCTGACCGGGCATCTGTTGACCGACAAGATCCTGCCGGTCTGCCAGTTCTTCGCCTATCTCGAGGTTGGTGAAGCCGCCAACTACACCTTCGACATGCCGGACTCCTCGCTGTGGACACTCTACGAGCGCCTGCGCAACGAGGGCGCGCCGCTGTCGATGCGCAAGGTCAGCGAGCGCGGCGAGATTTTCCCGGTGTTCCAGGACCTGTTCAAGCGCCGCACCAGCCAGGAAAGGGTATAGTTGATGGAGTCTTCCGGCGAACGGCTGTTCGAGGGCGCCGACTGGGATTTCCAGACGTTGCAGCGGATCCACGATGCCTGCGAGCAGATCGCGCGCAAGGAGCTCGGGCTCGACGTCTATCCCAACCAGATCGAGGTGATCACCGCCGAGCAGATGCTCGACGCCTATTCCTCGGTCGGCATGCCGCTGTTCTACAAGCACTGGTCGTTCGGCAAGCAGTTCGCCTTCCAGGAAGCATCCTATCGCAAGGGCCTGATGGGGCTCGCCTATGAGATCGTGATCAATTCGTCGCCGTGCATTTCCTACCTGATGGAGGAGAACACCGCGACGATGCAGACGCTGGTGATCGCGCACGCGGCGTTCGGGCACAATCACTTCTTCAAGAACAACTATCTTTTCAAGCAGTGGACCGATGCCGACGGCATCCTCGACTATCTCGAATTCGCCAAGGGCTATATCGCGGCCTGCGAGGACCGTCACGGCCGCGAGACCGTGGAGCGGACGCTGGATGCCGCGCATGCGCTGATGTCGCACGGCGTCGACCGCTATCCCGGCAAGAAGACGCTCGACCTCCGCGCCGAGGAGAAGCGCGCCGGCGAGCGCCGCCAGCACGAGGAGGCCGTGTTCAACGATCTGTGGCGGACGGTGCCGAACACCAAGGCCAAGACCAAGGCCGCGCTCACTGCGGAGCGGCGCCGTGCGCTGCTCGGCCTGCCGCAGGAGAACATCCTCTATTTCCTCGAGAAGACCGCGCCGCGCCTTGCGCCATGGCAGCGCGAGCTCATTCGCATCGTGCGTCACATCGCGCAGTATTTCTATCCGCAAGGGCAGACCAAGGTGATGAACGAGGGTACGGCGACCTACGTGCATTACCGCATCATGAGCCGGCTGCATCAGCAGGGCCGGATCACCGACGGTAATTTCCTCGAATTCCTGCAATCGCACACCAATGTGGTGTTCCAGCCCGAGTTCGACGACCGCCGCTATTCCGGTTTCAATCCCTATGCGCTCGGCTTCGCGATGATGCAGGACATCGAGCGGATCGTGAAGACGCCGGAGGACGAGGATCGTCAATGGTTCCCCGACATCGCCGGCAAGGGCGACGTCGAGGGCGTGCTGCGCGAGATCTGGAGCAACTATCGCGACGAGAGCTTCATCAACCAGTTCCTCAGCCCGGCGCTGATCCGTCGCTTCCGCATGTTCCACCTGCACGACGACCCCGCCGAAAGCCAGGGAATCAAGGTCGATGCGATCCATGACGAGCGCGGCTACCGCCGGGTGCGCCGCGAACTGGCGCGGCAATACGACGTCGGATTCGTCGATGCCAATATCGAGGTCGTGGACGTCGATCTCGACGGCGATCGACGCCTGATGCTGCGTCACACCACTGTGAAGGGCGCACAGCTCAACGAGACCGATACGCGCCGCGTGCTGCAACACCTCGCCGATCTCTGGACCTACGACGTGGCGCTGACCGAGGTCGACGGCACCGACAAGGTGCTGAAGGAATACGTCGTCAGCCCGCGCGCGGCAGCGGTCGCGGCTTGAGGACGACGCATTCGTAATAGCGAGCGCGGCGCTGGACCGCCGCGCGGAATGTCGGTCTCGCTCAGCGAACTTCTCGGCACATCTGCGAGTTTCGAAGCTGCATCACGTTCCGCACGAGCGTGATGCAGGCATGCGCAAGCTTCTTGGTGATTGCCTGCGCGGGCGCGATTGATAATGTGCGCCGCGTCAAGAAAACCAAGAACAGGATATGCCCTTGTCAACTCGCTTTCGCCTGGCGGGCCTTTTCGCCTTCACCGTACTCACGGCCTCATCGTTCGCGCCATCCATTGCAGCCGAGAGCACGATCAAGATCGGCAACACCGCGCCCTATAGCGGCCCGGCATCGGCCTACGGCACCATCGCGCGTGCCGAAGCGGCGTACTTCCAGATGCTCAACGATCAGGGCGGCATCGACGGCCGCAAGATCGACTTCGAGAGTCTCGACGACGCCTACTCGCCATCGAAGACGGTCGAGCAGACCCGCAAGCTGGTGGAACAGGACGAGGTGCTTGCGATCTTCAGCGCGGTCGGCACCGCGCCCAACATCGCCGTGCAGAAGTATCTGAACATCAAGAAGGTGCCGCAGTTGTTCGTGTCGTCAGGCGCGACGCGCTGGAACGATCCGAAGCAGTTCCCGTGGACGGTCGGCTTCAATCCGACCTACGAGCTCGAAGGCCGGCTCTACGCAAAGTACATCCTGAAGACCAAGCCGGACGCCAAGATCGCGGTCATCACGCCGAACGAGGACGCCGGCAAGGACTATCTCAAGGGCTTCAAGGACGGACTCGGCGAGCATGTCGGCCAGATCGTCGCGGAGACCACCTATCTGACGTCAGACCCGACCATCGATTCCCAGATGGTGACGATGCGGGAATCCGGCGCGGATGTATTCTTCGCCGAGGCGACGCCGAAATTCGCGGCGCAAGCGCTGCGCAAGGCGGCGAGCATGGGCTGGAAGCCACTCACCATCCTGCCGACCGTTTCCAACTCGGTCTCTGCGGTGCTCGAGCCGGCTGGGCTCGAGAACGTCATCGGTGTCGTGACCGGCCTCTATCTGAAGGACCCGACCGATCCGCGCTGGTCCGACGATCCGGGCCAGAAAGAGTTCTCGGCCTGGATGAAGAAGTACCAGCCCAATGCGAGCCCGGGCGATCTGTTCAACGTGCAGGGCTACACGGTCGCGCAGGTCATGACCGCGGTGCTGAAGAACTGCAACGGCGACTACAGCCGCGCCAACATCATCAAGCAGGCGACCAGTCTGAAGGCGCTGGAATTGCCGATGCTGCTGCCGGGCATCAAGGTGCAGACCGAGCCCGACAACGTCACGCCGATCCGCCAAATCCAGATGGCGCGGTTCGACGGCAAGTCGTGGGCGTTGTTCGGCGACGTTCTGAGCGACAGGTAGCTCCAAACGAAAAGCGGGCCTCCCGGCAGTGCCGGAAGGCCCGCTTCCAAACCAGGTCGAATGTCAGCGCAGGCTGGCGTTGATCTTGTCGAGCACGCTTGAACCCGGGCACAGCGCCTGCTCGTCCATGGTGTTGAGCGGCGTCTCGACGGTGTCGAGATGGGTGTGCAGATCCTCGGCATCCGGATCGACGTAAAGGAGCCCGGTGACGATCTGGCCCTTGGCCGCGTGCTTTTGCAGGAAGGTCTGGGCGCCCAGCCGATCATGCGGATCGTAGTCGGCGTCAAGCTTGCGCAGCGCGAGGCGCGAACCGTCATGCTGCTCGACCACCTGCACGGTGCCGGGCGCGTAGTCGACGCTGATCGGCTCGCGGCCGACCAGCACGTCGAGCCGGTTCACCGCGTCATTGTGTTCGCGGACATAGTCGAAGCTCTTGGTCGAGCCGGCGTGGTTGTTGAAGGCGATGCAGGGGCTGATCACGTCGATGAAGGATGCGCCCTTGTGCCGGATCGCAGCCGCGATCAGCGGCACCAGCTGCGTCTTGTCGCCGGAGAAGGAGCGCGCCACGAAGGTAGCACCGAGTTGCAGCGCGATCGCGACCAGATCAATCGCGTTGTCGGTGTTGGTGACGCCCTTCTTGGATTTCGAGCCGCGGTCGGCGGTGGCCGAGAACTGGCCCTTGGTGAGACCGTACACGCCGTTGTTCTCGACGATGTAGGTCATGTTGACGGCGCGGCGGATCGAGTGCGCGAACTGGCCGAAGCCGATCGAGGCTGAGTCGCCGTCGCCGGAGACGCCGAGATAGATCAGGTCGCGGTTGGCGAGGTTGGCGCCGGTCAGGACCGACGGCATCCGGCCATGCACCGAGTTGAAGCCGTGCGAATTGCCGAGGAAATAGTCCGGGGTCTTCGACGAGCAGCCGATTCCGGAGATCTTCGCCACCCGGTGCGGCTCGATCGAGAGCTCGTAGCAGGCCTCGATGATCGAGGCGGTGATCGAATCATGGCCGCAGCCGGCGCACAGGGTCGAGATCTTGCCCTCGTAGTCGCGATGGGTATAGCCCAGCTCGTTCTTCTTCAGGCCGGGGTGATGAAACTTGGGCTTTGCAATGTAGGTCATGACAACACCTGCGCTCCCCGCCACGTCATGGCCGGGCTTGTCCCGGCCATCCACGTCTTGGCCAGGAGAAAGAAAGTCGTGGATGCCCGGGACGAGCCCGGGCATGACGCCGGAGAGATCGGACGATCGATCATGTCACGGCCTTGCGGAGAGGGGTCACCTTGAGGTGGTCCTGGTGGTCGCCGATCGCGTTGGCGATGAAGCGCGCGGTGATCGGCGTGCCGTCATAGTGCAGGATCGGCACCAGCCTGACGGGGTCGATGCCGTTCTCGTTGACGATCAGCTGGCGCAGCTGGGCGTCGCGGTTCTGCTCCACCACGTAGACGAAGTCGTGGTCGGCGATGAAGCTCGCGACGCTGGAGTGGAACGGGAAGGCCCGGATGCGCATGCGGTCGAGTTGATGGCCGCGGGCCTCCAGAATCCCGATCGCCTCGTCCATCGCGGGCGAGGTTGAGCCGAAATACAGCACGCCGTATTTGGTCGGCTTCGCCGCGTTGGCCTGCAACGGCCGCGGCACCATGTCTTGCGCGGTCTCGAACTTGCGCACCAGCCGCTGCATGTTGTCGGCGTAGACCGCGCCTTCCTCGGAATAGCGCGCGTAGCGGTCGCGTGAGGTGCCGCGGGTGAAGTAGGAGCCCTTGGTCGGATGCGTGCCGGGATAGGTGCGATAGGGGATGCCGTCGCCGTCGACGTCGAGATAGCGGCCGAAGTCACGGCCTTCCTCGAGCATCTCGGCGGTCATCACCTTGCCGCGGTCGTATTGCTTGGAATCGTCCCACTTCAGCGGGCGGCACAGCCGGTGGTTCATGCCGATGTCGAGATCGAGCATCAGGAAGATCGTGGTCTGGAGCCGTTCGGCGAGATCGAACGCCGCGGCGGCGAACTCGAACGCTTCCGCCGGATCCTCCGGGAATAGCAGCACGTGCTTGGTGTCGCCGTGCGAGGCGTAGGCGCAGGCGATCACGTCGCATTGCTGGGTGCGGGTCGGCATGCCCGTCGAGGGACCGGCGCGCTGGATATTCATGATCACGGCCGGGATCTCGGCGAAGTACGACAGGCCGATGAACTCGGTCATCAGCGAGATGCCGGGTCCCGATGTCGCGGTGAAAGCCCGCGCGCCGTTCCAGGAGGCGCCGATCACGATGCCGATCGAGGCGAGTTCGTCCTCGCCCTGCACGATGGCGTACTTCGCCTTGCCGGTCTCCGGGTCGTGGCGGTACTTCTTGCAGTGGCTGGTGAAGGCTTCCGCGACCGACGATGACGGCGTGATCGGATACCAGGCGCAAACCGTGGCGCCGCCATAGACGGCACCGAGCGCGGCGGCGCTGTTGCCCTCGATGAAGATGCGGTCGCCGACCTTGTCGGACTTCTTCACCCGAAGCCCGATCGGGCATTTCAGGTTCTGCAACGCCCAGTCGCGGCCGAGATGCAGCGCATGGACGTTGGAGGAGAGCAGCTTCTCCTTGCCCTTGTATTGTTCGCCGATGAGCTGCTCGACCAGCTTGGGATCGAGGTCGAGCAGGGCGCACAGCGCGCCGAGATAGATAATGTTCTTGAACAGCTGGCGCTGCCTGGGATCGGTGTAGGTCGAGTTGGTGATCGCGGTCAGCGGCACCCCGATGACGGTGATGTCCTCGCGGAACTTCGACGACGGCATCGGCTTGGTCGAATCGTAGAACAGGTAGCCGCCAGGCTCGATGGAGGCGACGTCCTTGTCCCAGGTCTGCGGGTTCATCGCCACCATCATGTCGACGCCGCCGCGGGCGCCGAGATGGCCGTCCTCGGTGACGCGCACCTCATACCAGGTCGGCAGGCCCTGGATGTTGGAGGGGAAGATGTTGCGTGGGCTGACCGGCACGCCATGACGCAGGATCGAACGCGCGAACAGTTCGTTCGCGGATGCCGAGCCCGAACCGTTGACGTTGGCGAAGCGGACGACGAAGTCGTTTACGCTGCTGATCGGGCTTTGGACTGACATGTTGATCCCGCTTGAACCATATCGATGAGGTACTTCTGCATGTCCCAGGCGCCGGTCGGGCAGCGCTCGGCACACAGCCCGCAATGCAGGCAGACGTCTTCGTCTTTCACCATGACGCGACCGGTCTTCAGGTCGCCCGAGACGTAGAGCGCCTGGTCGTGATTCGGCGAGGGCGCTTTCAGCCGCTGCCGCAGGTCGTCCTCTTCACCGTTCTGGGTGAAGGTGATGCAGTCCATCGGACAGATGTCGACGCAGGCGTCGCATTCGATGCAGAGCGGCGCGGAGAACACCGTCTGCACGTCGCAGTTCAGGCAGCGCTCCGCCTCGCCGAGCGCGAGCTTGACGTCGTAGCCGAGCTCGACCTCGGCGCGGATGTCCTTCAGCGCGATGACCTTGTCGCGATGCGGCACCTTGAAGCGCTTGTCAGTGGAGATGTCGTTGTCGTAGCTCCACTCGTGGATGCCCATCTTCTGCGAGGAGACGTGCACCTCGGGCAGCGGGCGCTCGTTGATGTCCTCGCCGGACAGCATTTTGTGGATCGACAGCGCGGCGTCATGGCCGTGCGCCACCGCCCAGATGATGTTCTTCGGCCCGAACGCCGCGTCGCCGCCGAAGAACACCTTCGGATTGCTCGAGACGAACGTCTTGGGGTCGACCTTCGGCATGTGCCACTTGTCGAATTCGATGCCGCAATCGGCTTCGATCCAGGGGAACGCATTCTCCTGGCCGACCGCAACGAGCACATCGTCGCAGGCCACGGTCTCGTCGGGCTCACCCGACGGCACCAGGTTGCGGCGGCCCTTGGCGTCGTACTCCGCTTTCACCTTCTGGAAGGTGACGCCGGTCAGCTTGCCGTTGTCGTGAACGAATGCGACCGGCACCATGTAGTTGAGGATCGGGATGTCCTCGTGCAGGGCGTCTTCCTTCTCCCACGGCGAGGCCTTCATCTCCTCGAAGCCGGAGCGGACGATCACCTTGACGCTCTCGCCGCCGAGGCGGCGCGCCGTGCGGCAGCAATCCATCGCGGTGTTGCCGCCGCCCAGCACGATGACGCGGCGGCCGATCTTGTCGACATGGCCGAACGACACGTTGGACAGCCACTCGATGCCGATATGGATGTTGGCGGCGGCCTCCTTGCGGCCGGGAATGTCGAGCTCGCGGCCGCGCGGCGCGCCGCT
>NZ_DDOP01000051.1:0-3680 GCF_002341725.1 Bradyrhizobium sp. UBA2491 | reverse complement strand
TGGCCGCCCTTGAACTCGACGCCGAGGCCCAGGATGTAGCCGGTCTCCTCGTCGATCACGCTGTCGGGCAGGCGGAATTTCGGAATCTGGCTGCGCATCATGCCGCCGGCCTTGGGGTCGCCGTCGAACACGGTGCAGTGATAGCCGAGCGGCGCGAGATCGCGCGCCACCGCGAGCGAGGCGGGACCGCCGCCGACCAGCGCGACGCGCTTGCCGTTCTTCGGTCCCGGCTTCGGCAGGCGATGCTGAATATCGTCCTTGAAGTCGGCGGCGACGCGCTTCAGGCGGCAGATCGCAACCGGATTGTCCTCGACGCGGCCGCGGCGGCAGGCCGGCTCGCAGGGACGGTCACAGGTGCGTCCCAGGATGCCGGGGAACACGTTGGACTTCCAATTGATCATGTAGGCGTCGCTGTAACGCCCCTCAGCAATCAACCGGATGTACTCAGGAACTGGGGTGTGTGCGGGACAGGCCCATTGGCAATCGACTACTTTATGAAAGTAATCCGGCGCCGAGATATCAGTCGGTTTCATTCCTACCTTTGACCCGCGCGAATAATGCCTGGCCGCGCGGCCTTATCGTTGACGACGAACGCTCACGTGGCGTTGTTCTGGTTTTTGAATTGGATCATAGGCTTATCTTATTAGAGCCGTTCCAGAGAAGGCAAAGGCTAAATTGTCCGATCATCCGCTTTCGCGCGGCTGATGCGCGTGTAGCGTTAATCTCGATTGCGTTATGTGGCGGTGCAGCATGTCCTGCACCGCCAATCTGCGCAGCTAACCGCGCGGCAGATCGCTCTTCGCGATGTCCCACAGCAATCGATAGATGCCGCTGCTGACCACCAGTGGCTTCAGGGCTGCGTTGCCGGTGATGCTTGCCGCGGCTGCCGCGACCACGCCGACATCGGTGGCGTCGATCAGCACGAACCAGTCGCCGGCGCCGGGATCGGCCTTCCCGGCATCCGCCGTGAGCGGCTTCGACAGTTCAGGATCGTTCTCCAACAGGTGCATCGAGATGATGCCGTCGCGCGAAGCCGGATCGAGTTGCTCCCGCAACGCAGCGCGCAGTTTGTCGGCTCCCTCGGCGGGCGGGCGCAGGCGGATGATCCCGAGGGCGGAGCCTCTGCCGACGCCGCGGCTGATCGTGATGCGCGCCACCCCGCGGATCATGTTCCGGAAGCGCGCGATATTGGCCTTCGACCAGTCGGTCTGGTTGGCGAGCGCCTTGCGATAGGCCGGGCTCTCAAGCACGTCGAAGGTCGCAGTCGAATAGAGGCTCAGATATTTCGGCTTGCCGTCATGCGCGACGTAGCGGCGGGCTTCCAGGAATCCGTCGATAGCGACTCGTTCTTCAAGATGTTCGCGATCGTACCAGCGGTTGAATTCAGTTTCGTGTAAGCTGTCGACATCCATCGATGTCAGCAGCATGCCCTGTCCGGCGATTGGCATCGCGTGCTCCTTTTTGCCTGTTTTATCTGCGCAATATCGCCGAACGGCGCGAGCCCGGGAAGCCAGTTCCCGATGCCCGAAGCCATGCAGACCAAGGATTGCCACAATTGCCGCAATCCTGTTCAGCGCGCATTCACGGAAGTAGCATTTCCATCCGATACGCCAACTCTCGAGAAGAAAAAGGGACGACCACCATGGCGCGCATTCTCTGGGCTTTGATCGTCGGTCTGGTGTCGTTCGCGTCGCTTCCCGTGCACGCCCAGAATCAGGAAAAGCGCCTCGCGCTCGTGATCGGCAACGGCGCCTACCAGGCCGGCGCGTTGCAGACCGCCGCCAACGACGCCGGGCTGATCGCGCAGACCTTGCAGGCTGCCGGCTTCGATGTGATCGGGGCCCGCGACCTCGACGGCGAGACGCTGCGCAAGTCGTTCCGCGATTTCATCCAGAAGGTGCAGGACGCGGGCCCCAATGCGGTCGCCTTCGTCTACCTCGCCGGCTACGGCGTGCAGCTCACCGGCGAGAATTACTTCGTGCCCGTCGACGCCAAGATCGCCCGCGACACCGACGTGCCGGTCGAGGCGATCCGCATCTCCGACTACACTCATCAATTGTCGGCACTGCCGATCAAGGCCGGGGTGATCGTGCTCGATGCGGCACGCAGCAATCCGTTCGCCAAGGACAGCCAGCCGCTGGCCGGCGGGCTTGCGCTGGTCGATCCCGAGCCCAAGATGCTGATCGCCTTCAACTCCGCGCCGGGCACCGTCGCTCCTGACGGCGCGCCGCCTTACGGGCCTTACGCCCAAGCGCTGGCGGAAATGATCCGTGCCGGCGGACTGACCTTGCCCGACGTGTTCGACCGCGTCCGCCTGCGGGTCAACGAGATGACCAAGGGTGCCGAGATCCCGTGGAATGCGCAGAAGGTCGACGCGCCCTTCATGTTCTTCGAGCGCAAGCCGGACGCACCGCCGCAGCAGGTCGATGCCGGACTGCGCACCAAACCGATCCGCGATTTCCCGGCGCAGGATGCCTATGCGGCCGCGCTGGAGCGCGACACGCTGCAAGGCTACGAGGACTATCTGCAGGCCTACCCGACCGATCCGCTTGCCAAGCGCGTGCGCGCGATCGTGGCGGCGCGGCGCGAGTCCATCACGTGGCGGCGCACCTACAATGCCGACACGCCTGATGCGTATTGGTCTTACCTGAGGCGCTATCCGCGCGGGCCGCACGCCTACGACGCGCGGCGCCGGCTCGCCTATCTGTCGGCCGCGCTGGAGCCGCCGCCGCAGTTCGCTGCGATTGACTACGACGTGCCGCCGCCGCCGCCCGACGAGGTGGTCTATGTCGACCGCCCGGTGCTCTACTACAGCGATCCGGTGTTCGCCTTCGCGCCGCCGCCGCCGCCGCCGGTGTTCTTCCTGCCGCCGCCGCCGCCGGACTTCGTCGTGCTCCCGCCGCCGCCGCCGCCGATCGGGCTGTTCGTGCTGCCGACGCCGTTCTTCGTGGCGATGCCGGCCTATGTCGCCGCTCCGGCCTATGTCGTGCCGCCGCCGAACAACATCGTGTTCAACAACATCCACAACACCACGGTGATCAACACGGTGATCAACAATCCCAACCCGACGCCGGCGCAGCTCCATGCGGCCGGTGTGACGGCGGCCATGGGCGGCGCGCCGGTCACGGCCGCTCCGCAACTGCCGGCCGCGGCGATGCAGCGTGCCAACCTCACGCAACCGGGCGTGACGCCGGCACAAGGCGCGGCCATGGGAGCGCCGGGAGTTGCACCGAACGCAGTCGCGCCGAACGCGATGGGCGCGCACACCCTGCCGGGTGCCAAGAATGGACCGCCGCTGCCGCAGTCGGCGACCGCGCCGGCCAATGCCACGCAGCAGCATGGCGCCGTGCAGCCGGGCACCACACCGCCCGGCAGCGTGCAACCCGGCGCGCGGCCGAATGCGCTCGCCCCCGCCAGGCCGGCGACGGCGATGGCGCCCGCCAATGCGCAACCAGCCGCCCCGACCAAGCCTGGCGCGGCCGCGGCGCCAAACGCGCCCACGACCGCCGGCAAGCCCGGGCGGCAACCACTCACGCATGCCGCGACCGCACCGACCGCCAACGTGAAGCCTGCGATGGCCCCGGTGAATCGCGCGACGGCAGCACGACCGGCACCGGCCGCGCGCTCGGCGCCCGCGCATGCCGCGGTATCGCCGGCGCCGGTCTCGCGTGCCGCACCGC
>NZ_DDOP01000026.1:0-7585 GCF_002341725.1 Bradyrhizobium sp. UBA2491 | reverse complement strand
GCCAATGGCGCCGGCAAGTCGACGCTGATGATGACGATCTTCGGCAAGCCGCGCGCGCGTGCCGGCAGCATCGAATATGACGGCCGCGACATCACCGGCGTGCCGACGCATGAGATCGCGCGGCTGCGGATCGCGCAATCGCCGGAGGGACGGCGGATCTTTCCGCGCATGAGCGTCGCGGAAAACCTACAGATGGGCGCCGATGCCACCGAATGCAGCGAGGCCGAGCGCGAGGCCGGACTGGAGCGCGTGTTCGCGCTATTCCCGCGGCTGAAGGAACGCATCGCGCAGCGCGGCGGCACCCTGTCGGGCGGCGAGCAGCAGATGCTGGCGATCGGACGCGCCTTGATGAGCCGGCCGCGGCTGTTGATGCTGGACGAACCCTCGCTCGGCCTGGCACCGCTGATCGCGCGCCAGATCTTCGACGCCATCCGTACGCTGAACCGGCAGGACGGCCTCACCGTGCTGATCGTCGAGCAGAACGCCAACCATGCGCTGAAGCTCGCCCACCGCGGCTATGTCATGGTCAACGGTCTGATCACCCTGACCGGAACCGGCAGCGAATTGTTGCAGCGGCCGGAAATTCGCGCCGCCTATCTGGAAGGCGGCCGCCACGGCTGAGCTCGCCTCGCCATGCAGCAGATTGCTGCGCGGGCCAGCGTCGATTTGCCTGAAAATTGCCGGTGACTTCACCGCGAAATCAGCCGAGAATGCCGCCGGTTTCTGGACCCAGCGCCTGCCGGGTCCTTCCGCTAGAGGCAACGACCACGAGGGACGTCTCATGAAATCACTGAAGCTCTTCGGCCTGGCACTGGGCGCAACGTTCGCTCTATCGGCGAGCGCGTTCGCGCAAGACATCACCGTCGCAGTCGCGGGCCCGATGACGGGCTCCGAATCCGCATTCGGCCGGCAGCTGAAGAACGGCGCCGAGCAGGCCGTCGCCGACATCAACGCGGCCGGCGGCATCCTCGGCAAGAAGCTGGCGCTGGAAACCGACGACGACGCCTGCGATCCCAAGCAGGCGCGCTCGATCGCCGAGAAGATTGCGAGCTCCAAGATTCCGTTCGTGGCCGGGCATTTCTGCTCCTCGTCCTCGATCCCGGCGTCGGAAGCCTATGCCGACGGCAACGTCCTACAGATCACGCCGGCCTCGACCAACCCGCTGTTCACCGAACGCAAGCTCTGGAACGTGGCGCGCGTCTGCGGCCGCGACGATCAGCAGGGTGTCGTCGCCGCCGACTACATCCTGAAGAACTACAAGGGCAAGAACGTCGCGATCCTGAACGACAAGACCACCTACGGCAAAGGCCTCGCCGACGAGACCAAGAAGGCGCTGAACAAGGCCGGCTTCCAGGAGAAGATGTTCGAGTCCTACAACAAGGGCGACAAGGACTTCAACTCGATCGTCTCGCGCCTGAAGCGCGACAATATCGATCTGGTCTATGTCGGCGGCTACCATCAGGAAGCCGGCCTGATCCTGCGCCAGATGCGCGACCAGGGCCTCCAGACCGTCCTGATGGCGGGCGATGCCATGAACGACAAGGAGTTCGCCTCGATCACGGGACCCGCCGCGGAAGGCACGCTGTTCACCTTCGGCCCCGACCCGCGCAACAAGCCGACCGCGAAGGCGATCGTCGAGAAGTTCAAAGCCAAGAACATCGACCCCGAGGGCTACACGCTCTACACCTACGCTGCGATGCAGGTCTGGTCGCAGGCCGCCGCCAAGGCCGGCACCACCGACGCCAAGAAGGTGATGGACACCATCAAGGCCGGCGAGTGGGATACCGTACTCGGCAAGATGGCGTTCGACGCCAAGGGCGACATCAAGGCGATCGACTATGTCGTCTACAAATGGGATGCCAAGGGCAACTACGCCGAGGTCAACCAGAAGGGCTCGTAAGGCCCCTCGCGTTCGCTCGCATCAGAGTTGCAAGACGCCCCGGTCCGCCGGGGCGTTTTTTTGACAGAAGCCCGCAAGTCTTACCGCAGCCCACCCGCCCGCTATGCCGGACGGTTGCTGCATCCGTCGCGGCTGCTATACCGGATCGATCGGACAGCAGGCGGACGGGACACATCGTGAAAAACCTTCTCACCGATATTGCCGGCGTTGCCGTCGGCCACGCCGACGACGCCGTGATCGCCTCGGGCGTCACCGCGATCCTGTTCGAGCGGCCGGCGGTGGCCTCGATCGACATTCGCGGCGGTGGTCCCGGCACCCGCGAGGACGCGCTGCTCGCGCCGCATAATGTCGTGGAGGCGATCGACGCCATCACGCTGTCGGGTGGCTCCGCGCTCGGGCTCGATGCCGCCGGCGGCGTGCAGGCCTGGCTCGCCGAGCGCGGCCGCGGCTTTCGTATCCGCGATGCTGTCATCCCGATCGTGCCGGGCGCGATCTGCTTCGATCTGCTCAACGGCGGCAACAAGGCCTGGGGCCGGTTTCCGCCGTATCGGGATCTCGGCTACGCGGCTGCGAACGCCGCCGCGGGAGAGTTCGAGCTCGGCAGCGTCGGCGCCGGGATGGGCGCGACCACCGCCAATCTGAAGGGCGGCCTCGGCTCGGCGTCCGACGTCACCGACGATGGCGTGATGGTCGCAGCGCTCGCGGTGGTCAACGCGGTCGGCAGCGTCACGGTCGGTGGCGGCCCGTGGTTCTGGGCAGCGCCGTTCGAGGTCGGTGGCGAGTTCGGCGGACGCGGCCTGCCGCCCTCGTTCACGCCGGAAATGCTGAAGCCACGGCTGAAAGGCGGTGCGGATGCGACGGCTGCCGAGAACACCACGCTCGTCGTGGTCGTGACCGACGCACAACTGACCAAGCCGCAAGCCAGGCGCCTTGCGATGATCGCGCAGACCGGCATGGCGCGCGCGATCTATCCGGTGCACGCCCCGCTCGATGGCGATGTGGTGTTTGCGGCGGCGACCGGCGCCAAGCCGATCGATCCGCTGTTCGGTCTGACCAAGCTCGGTGCGATCGCGGCCAACACGGTGGCGCGCGCCATCGCCCGCGGCATCCATTCAGCGACCGCGCTGCCCTTCGCCGGCGCGCTGCCGAGCTGGTGCGACCGGTTCGGCTAAGCGCTGACCGACAGCGACGACGAGGCCTGCGCCGAGATCGCCTGCGACTGGCGCTGGATCAGCTGCTCGATGAAATTGTACGACGAGGTCGCGTTGCTGCTGGAAGAGGACGAATTCGTGCTGCCGGTGGTCGAGGCCGCGGCCGGCAGGGTCATCGACACCTTGGAGCCGTCGGCATAGGTCGTCGTGGTGGTGGTCGAGCCATCGCTGTTGGTCACCGACGTCGAGCTTGCGCCGCCCAGCGCCTGCATCAGGGGATCGGAGCTCGATCCGCCCGAGCTGCTGGAGCCGGAGCCGTCGGTCGAGCCGCTGGCCATGTGATGGTGACCATGACCGCCCTTGTGGCCTTCCAGGGCCTTCGACATCTCGTCGAGGCTGACGGTGCCGTTGCCATTGGTGTCGAGCTTGGCGAACACGGCGTCGGCCTGCGCGGTGTTGGTGCCGCCGGCGCCGAGCGCATTCTCGAATTCCGTCTTGGTAATCTGGCCGTTGCCGTCGGCATCGATCTGCGAGAACAGGTCCTGCAAGGCCTGCTGCCGGCTGGTCGGGGTCGCGCTGGTCGCGGCCGTGGTCTGCGACTGGCTCTGCGCATCGAGCAGCGCGCTCATGGTCTGCGGCGAAATCTGCGCGGTGCTGCTGCTCGATCCAGTGCTGGTGCTTGCAGTCGACGTCGTGGTCGAGGGCGCGAACAGCCCGCTCGACTGACTTCCCGCACTGGAGCCGCCGGTCTGGGTCGTCGATTTCGACGACATCAACGAGCTCAAAAGATCAATGGCCGATGACGCAGCGCCAATGGCAAACAACATGGCAATACTCCAACCAAGCCGCGCCTTGCGGCCCAAACGCTTGGCAATGGCGCAGCAAGCCGCGTGCCACGGGAAAAACCCAATAAAACCAGGCTCCCGGCGTCGCTGCGGGTTCCGCGGACCCGGCAAGAGCTGCCGCCGGCGGCAGAATTTTCCGTCTCCGAAAACGCCGTCCGCTCGCATTGCCCGCCACGGCCGCGCATGTTAGGCGGGGTCACCCGTCGCCCCCTGAAGTCTTTCGGAACTGCTGACATGACTCAGTCTTTCACCCCGCGTCCCCTCGTCATCGCTCCGTCGATCCTGGCGTCGGATTTCTCAAAGCTCGGCGAGGAGGTCCGCGCCGTGGACCAGGCGGGCGCCGACTGGATCCATCTCGACGTGATGGATGGACATTTTGTCCCCAACATCTCCTATGGCCCCGACGTCATCAAGGCGATGCGGCCGCACACCAAGAAGGTGTTCGACGCGCATCTGATGATCTCGCCCTGCGACCCCTATCTCGAAGCCTTTGCCAAGGCAGGCTGCGACCACATCACCGTGCACGCCGAAGCCGGCCCGCATCTGCATCGCTCGTTGCAGGCGATCCGCGCGCTCGGCAAGAAGGCCGGCGTCTCGATCAACCCGGGCACGCCGCCGAGCGCGATCGAATATGTGCTCGACCTGATCGACCTCGTGCTGGTCATGTCGGTCAATCCCGGCTTCGGCGGCCAGGCCTTCATCCGCTCGGCGATCGGCAAGGTCTCCGACATCAGGGCGATGGTCGCGGGCCGGCCGATCGATATCGAGGTCGATGGCGGCGTTGCGCCCGACGTTGCCGGTCAGCTCGCCGCCGCCGGCGCCAATGCCTTCGTCGCGGGCTCCGCGGTGTTCAAGGGCGGCACCATCGAGGCCTACAAGACCAACATCGCCGCGATCCGCCATGCCGCGGCCGAGGCACGCGGCGAAGCGATCTAGCCAGGCACGCGGCGGATCCCGCTACTCAACTCGTCATGCCCGGACTTGTCCCGGGCATCCACGTCTTCGTCTGCCGGTGGCAAGACGTAGATGGCCGGGACAAGCCCGGCCATAACGATGTGGAAGCGTCCGATCAGAACAATGCGGGCGGCGTAGCCGCGGCGTTGGCCGCCTGGTCCGCCGCGCCGCCGTCGTCGCCATCCGTCGCCGGCGTCAGCCGCGACGGCCGCACCACGGTCACGGTGCACGGCGCTTCGGAGGCGACCTTCGCGGAGACGCTGCCGAGCAGCGCGCGCCGCATCGAGGATTGCCGCGCGCCGATGATGATGTGGTCGACCAGATTGACCGCACAGAACTCCAGGATCGCCGCGGCCGGATCGATCGCCTCCAGCACATGCACGGTCAGCCTGTCGTCCTCGAGCTTGAACGGCCGCGCCCAGTGCTGAAGCGCGACCAGGCGGTCGACATGCTTGTTCTGGCCCTGCTCGTCATGGCTGCGGTCGATCGCAAGACGATTGAGCTTCAGGACGTTGACGCAGGCGAGCCGCGCCGACGGCGACGTCGACAGCACCTGCTCGGCGGTGACGCGGATGATGTCGTTCAGCGCGTCGGCGCCCTCGCCGAGATCGAGTGCGACGGCAACGATCGGGCTGGAGGCGAGCTGCACCGCGGCACTGGACTTCGGCTGCGGCGGTACCGCGCCGAGATTGAAGCGACGGCGCCAGACGACGCGCAGCGGATCGCGATCGAGCCGCTGCGCCCGCGCGGTCAGCTTGACCTGCTCGGGGTGACCGAGATCGAAAGCGAGCTGCGCCGCGGTCGGATAGCGCGCGGCCGGATCGATCTCCAGACAGCGCAGCACGATCTCCTGCAACCAGGGCGGATAGTCGGGCTTGAGCTTGCGTGGCGGATGCGGATCGCGCCACAGCCTGCGCCGCATCCCGCGCAGGGTCTCGGTCTCACCGAACGGGCGAACCCCGGTGGTGAAGAAATACAGCAGCACCCCGAGCGAAAACAGGTCGCTGCGCGGATCGTCGCGCACCCCGAGCAGGCGCTCCGGCGCCATGTAGGGCGCGGTGCCGTATGGCAGGCGAAACTCCTCCTGCAACAGGTCGGGCAGATGCTGATGATGCGACAGACCGAAATCGATCAGCACCGCTTCGCCGCGCTCGCGGAACATGATGCTGCTCGGCTTGATGTCGTGATGGATCACGTTCTGCCGATGCAGGCTGGCGAGCGCGGTGGCGATCTTGCCGCCGATCAAGCGCGCCTCGTCATACGGGATCGGCAGCGCGTCGAGCCGCTTGTAGAGGGTTTGCCCGGGGATGCGCTCCATCACCACATAGGCCTGGCGCTCGAAATCGCCGGTGCCGAAGCACGCCGGCACGTGCGGCCCCGACAGCCGCGGCAGGATCATCTGTTCCATCTCGAAGCTGACGATGGCGGCAGGATCCTCGCCCTCCGAAGTGAGCGGCACCTTCATCAGCAGCGGCACGTTGATGCCCGGATGGGTGACGCTCCACAGCGTCGCCATGCCGCCGCGGTGCACCCGCTCGCCGATGGTGAAACCATCGATCTCGGCGCCCGACTGCATGGTCAGCGCAGGCATCGGGATCACCTGCCGAGCGGCAGCCGGTCGGCCAGCCAATGCGGCAGGCCGTTCGCCCTGATCCGCGCCGCCGCGGTCGCGACGTCATAGGGCACGCGATGATAGGTGATCTCGCGGCTTGCGGTGTCGAACATCGCAAACGATGCCGCGGGATCGCCGTCGCGCGGCTGGCCGACCGAGCCGAGCACCGCGAGCCAGCGCCGTCCCGTCAACAATTGGACCGGGACGCCCGAGGTCGGGACGAAGCTCGTCATCTTGGCGGTCGAGGACATCGAGTAGAGGCCGGGACGGTGGATGTGGCCGCAGAACGTGATCTGCAACTCGGTGGCCATCATGCTGCGCGCGGCATCCGAGGTGTCTCGGACATAGCGCCACTTCGCCGGATCGGAGGCCTCGGAATGCACGTAGAGGCGGTTGTCCTGCTCGCGCAGGATCGGCAGGCCGGCGAGGAAGGCCTTCTGCTCGCCATTGAGCCGGCCGCGGGTCCAGTCGATGGCGGCCTGCGCATCGGCATTCATGCTGTCGCTGGGAACGCCAATCGCGTTGTCATGATTGCCGCGCACCGCGATCGCACCCTCGGACACGAGCCCCACCACAGTATCGACAGCCCATTCGGGATCGGCGCCATAGCCGACGATATCGCCGAGGCAGACCAGCCGCTCGGCGCCACGCGCCCGCGCGGCATCGAGGCAGGCGGCGAAGGCCTGCCGGTTGGCATGAATATCGGCAAAGAGTGCAAGCCGCATCGTGGTCCGCGCTACTGATCCCTGCCCGATATCAAGCACACGCGGCCCCGGGCTCGCAATCGGGCCAAAGGCATCGGTCGATCAGAAGATGTAGGGAACAGTAGGAAACGCGACCGCTATTGCTTGCAGACCCGTACGCCCTTCAGCAGCAGGGCGATCAACGCATCGATCCGCGACGGGCATTCCGGCTTGGCCCATTCCTCGGCATGCGCCGGGTGATGGTAGCGGACGGTCGCATCGAACACGGCACGCGCGGTCGCCTTGACGTTGTCCATCTCGAACACGCCTTGCGCCACGCCGTCGGCCAGGATTTTCGCGACCAGATCGACCTGCTTGTCCTTGTAGGCTTCCACCACCTCGCGGGCGTCCTGCGCCAGCGCGAGGTGGTGGAAGCCTAC
>NZ_DDOP01000029.1:0-72373 GCF_002341725.1 Bradyrhizobium sp. UBA2491 | reverse complement strand
GGGTTGGGCTCGGGCTGGCTGCCGGGGCGGGCGATGCGGCCGGCGACTGGGCAGCCGCCGGGGTTGCCAGTGCGATCGCGGCCAAGGGCAGCAGCGCGAAAAGGGCCGCGCGGAGCGTGCTGATACGATTCATTCGGTCTTCTCCATCCCCATCCTCAGACGGCCGCTCGATCTGTCCCGGGGCACGGTCCGCAAGGTGCGCTAGTCCTAACACGCAAGTTCTGCATTCGTCCCATGACAGATGTGTCATAGGACCATTCAGGCTGGCTAACGGCCTATCACTCGCCATATAACCGGGCGGAATTTGGGAAAATCGATGAGCGCGCTCGCCAATCACGCATTCGCCAAGATGAACGGCATCGGCAACGAGATCGTCGTCGTCGACCTGCGCGATTCGAAGGGGCAGGTTTCGGCTGAGGAAGCGCGCGCGGTGGCCTCGCCGGCGGGCGGCGTGCCCTATGACCAGCTGATGGTGCTGCAACCGCCGCGGCTCGACGGCACCGAGGCGTTCATCTCAATCTACAACAATGACGGCTCGGAGGCCGGGGCCTGCGGCAACGGCATGCGTTGCGTGGTGCGGCGGATCTTCGAGCAGACCGGCCAGACCACGGCGACGTTCCAGACCCGCGCCGGCCTGCTCAATTGCTGGCAGGGCCCGGCGCCCGATCTCTACACCGTGGACATGGGCGCGCCGAAGTTCGGCTGGCAGGACATTCCGCTGGCTGAGGAATTCCGCGACACCCGCTACATCGAGCTGCAAGTCGGGCCGATCGACAATCCGGTGCTGCACTCACCCTCGGTGGTCTCGATGGGCAATCCGCACGCGATCTTCTGGGTCGACGACGTCAACGCCTACGACCTCGAACGTTTCGGGCCGCTCCTGGAAAACCATCCGATCTTCCCGGAGCGCGCCAACATCACGCTGGCGCATATCGTCGATCGCGACCACATCACGATCCGCACGTGGGAGCGCGGCGCCGGCCTCACGCGGGCCTGCGGCTCGGCGGCCTGCGCGACCGCGGTCGCGGCGGCGCGGCTGAAGCGCGCCAACCGCAGTGTCGAGATCACGCTGCCCGGCGGCAAGCTCGGCATCGAATGGCGCGAGCGCGACGATCATGTGCTGATGACCGGCACCGCCGATTTCGAATATGAAGGCCGCTTCGATCCGACGCTGTTCGCCAGCGTCGCCTGATCAGGCGTTTGGGATCGGTTATGGGCGTCGACGTCGTCACCTTTGGCTGCCGCCTCAACGCCTTCGAATCCGAGGTGATCAGGCGCGAGGCCGAACAGGCCGGGCTCTCCGACACCATCGTCATCAATAGCTGCGCGGTCACCAACGAGGCTGTGGCGCAGGCCCGGCAGTCGATCCGCAAGCTGAAACGCGAACGGCCCAATGCGCGCATCGTGGTCACCGGCTGCGCGGCGCAGACGCAAGTCCGGATGTTCGCCGACATGGCCGAGGTCGATCGCGTCGTCGGCAATGACGAGAAGATGCGCGGCGAGGCCTGGCGTGCGGCGCGCAATGCGTTCGATCTCGGCGCCAGCGAGAAGGTCGCGGTTGCCGACATCATGGCGGTGACCGAGATGGCGCCGCATCTGCTCGACGGCTTCGAGCGCGGCCTGCCGCGGGTGTTCGTGCAGGTGCAGAACGGCTGCGACCATCGCTGCACCTTCTGCATCATCCCCTATGGCCGCGGCAATTCACGCTCGGTGCCGATGGGGGCGGTGGTCGATCAGGTCCGTGCGCTGGTCGAGCGTGGTCATGCCGAGATCGTGCTGACCGGCGTCGATCTCACGAGCTATGGCTCCGACCTGCCGGGTGCGCCAAAGCTCGGCCAGTTGACCCGGCAGATCCTGCGCCACGTCCCCGAGCTGAAGCGGCTGCGCATCTCCTCGATCGATTCGATCGAGGCCGACCGCGATTTGCTCGACGTCATCGCCGACGACATCAGGCTGATGCCGCATCTGCATCTGTCGCTACAGTCCGGCGACGACATGATCCTGAAGCGGATGAAGCGCCGGCATTCGCGGCGGGATGCGATCGACTTTTGTGCGCAGGTGCGCCGGCTGCGGCCGGACATCGCGCTCGGCGCCGATATCATCGCGGGCTTCCCGACCGAATCTGAGGAGATGTTCGCGCGCTCGCTCGACTTGGTCGAGGAATGCGACCTGACCTTCCTGCACGTCTTCCCCTATTCGAAGCGTCCGGGCACGCCGGCGGCGCGGATGCCGCAGGTCGACGGCGGCACGATCAGGGAGCGCGCGAAACGGCTGCGCGCGGCGGGCGAAGCCGCGCTGCAACGGCGGCTGGCGGCCGAGACCGGCGCGACGCGCGAGGTGCTGATCGAGAGCGGCACGCAAGGCCGCACCGAGCATTTCCTGCCGGTTGCGATCGATGGCGACGTGCCCGGTGCGGTGCGGCGGTTCATCGTGACCGGCCACGACGGCGCGCGCCTCGTTGGGGCGTGTGGGGATGTCGACCAAGGCTGACGTCCGCTCAGCATCGGAAGAGAAAGAGGCCGCCAATCCGGCGACCTCCAAATTCGAATCCGGATTGTTCAGATCAGGTGGCGCCGAGCGCCACCTTGTCCCTGCGTCGATAGGCGAGCAAGCCCAGTCCGAGGAAGCCCGCCAGCATCATGGCCCAGGTCGACGGCTCCGGAACGGCGGTGACACGGATCCCAAACGGATCCGAGGGCGCCAGCTGGAACTTGTGGGTGGTGCCGGCAAACGCAAAGCCAAGCGCCGGTGCGGTGCCGGTGGCATCCGAAGTTTCGGTGACTAGGTCGAGCTGCGGGCAATTGCGGCTGCAACTGCCCATCTCCACCGCAACCCAATAATTGCCGGTCGTCGGCACGGTCCAGTTCGCCGCCGCGCCGTTCCATCCGTTGTTTTCGAACGTCGCTCCGACCGAATACTGGAATTGAGTAGCCAGATTTCTCGACCCGATGAAACCCGCATCGGAGTAGATGGCAAACGTGAATGCCGTGCCCTGCCCACCGGTGCCGGCCTGTAGGTAGGTCGAGAGCTGGGTGATCGTCTGTCCCGCGGTGGCGGTGAACTCCGCAGCAAACCACTGTGCCTGGCTCAGGATAGGATACATCGTGCCTTGCGGCGTGCCGGTGTCCAGGATGAGCGTCGACGCGGACGCACTATTCGGTTGGACGGCCGCGAGTGAAAACGCGACCATCAAAGGCAATTTCCATTTCATCTAATTCGCCCCGCAATTTTGATTATTAGTCTTGCGGGTACTGATGGCACATTGCACATAACACTTTCATGACAGTCGCCGGCCACGATCGGCGCACAGCGTACTCGGTGTCGTCCCTGCGAAAGCAGGGACCCATAACCACCGCTCGCCATTGTCGCGTGATGCTGGGAGATGAGTAAGGCTGTTTGACAGGCTGAATCGAAATCAGTCACGTCATCGCGCGTGACGCACTCAGTGTGTGCGCCCGCCGGGCTTTGCGGGCTGCGACGCGCGCACCTGCCAGAACCGCAACAGGCGATCGGCGTCTCCGGGTGTCATCTTGGTGAACTGGCCCTTCGCATTGGCGAGTTCGGCCGGCCCCATTGAACCAGACGTGTAGCGGCATTCCATCACAGCGGCGGTGGTCTCCCAGCTCAGGCCCGCCGCCCGGCACGGCACCAGCAGGCCTTCGCTGCGCAGGCTCTGCATCAGCGAACGGATCACCTCGATGCGCGAGTGCGCAAGATCCGCCAGCGCAACGATGGTCTCTTCATATCTTCGCTGCCTGGCGAAACCGAGCAGGGCGGCTTCGTTGAGATCGCCGCTGTCCTTCAGCTTTGCGATGTGGCGCTTGGCTGAGGTGAAGTCGCGGACCTGCGACATGTCGCGCTCGACGCCGGCGGCGACCGCGGCGACGGCGTGGCGGATCTCCTCGAACAGATAGGGCGGGGCGCGTTCCAGCAGGCGACCGCGAACCTCTTCGGTTGCCTGGCGCAGCAGCTGAAGCCGGAGCTCCGACGGCAGGTCCGCGCGGATGCCGGTCTCGACCGCGAGGTCCGGATTGTGCTCGGCCTGCGCGAGGACGACGACAAATCCGCCCGGCGATACCTTGGCGCCGGGATTGTTGACCACGCGCCGGCTGACGCTCGCGAAGCGGCGCGCCAGCAATGCGTCGGTGACGACCTCCTTCAACCACCAGCGGCCGGCGACGGCGAGCAGATGCTGCTCGCTCTTGGTCTGCGCGATCTCGACCAGATCGTCATCGCTGAGCCGCGAGGATTCCTGGAGGATCGGCTGGGCGATCTTGATTTCGTCATTCCGGGCGAGGCGGCTGACGATCGCGGGCGGCGCCTGCGCGACCGGCGCGAGCTGTTCGCTGATCTCGGCAAGCGCCATCCGGGCGCTGATGTCGGCAAGCGCCCGAAGCTCGATGGTCTTGATCAGCCGATCGAGCACATTGTCGAACAGCTCGACCTGTTCACTGTTGAATTTACCGGCGGAGGTGAGGAACAGATGGGTGACGCGCTTGGCCGAGGCGATGCATTTTTCGGCGGAGCCGGCGGCTATCGCCGCCTCGACTTCGTCGACAATCGCCTGCCCGGCAGTCAGCATTGCTCGTCCTGAGCCCGTCTCGTTTGCTTGTTCTAAGCCAGCTTGCAGCTCTATCGGGCGGACCTGAACGTTTCGTAAGGATAATGGTCCGTAGAATCCCGGAGACAGTTTTACATTTGACGCGCTTTCTCGACGCGAACCGGTATCGACTTCGCTCGAAGATGCTCTACTGCCCGTTCCAGCCGCAGGCCCTGAGCCGCTCCTGCATGTGTCCGGGCGCCGGCGCCACCACGTGCACCGGGTCCTTGTTGCGGGAGATCGGGATGCCGATCTCGCGGGAGTGCAGATGCAAGATCGGCTCGCCGAAGCGCGGGCCGTTGCCATAGATGTTGTCGCCGACGATCGGCCAGCCCATCGCCGCCGCATGCACCCGAAGCTGATGGGTGCGGCCGGTGACCGGCTCCATCGCCAGCCAGGCGATACCGTCGCCACGGCCCAGCACCTTCCAGTTGGTGATCGCCTTCTGGCCGTCCGGGTCGGGCTTCTGCCACCAGCCGCGCTCGGCGTTGAGCCGGCCGAGCGCCATGTCGATGGTGCCTTGATCTTCGGCAGGGCCGCCCTCGACCACGGTCCAATAGGTTTTCGCGATCTTGCCGTGCTTGAACAGCAGCCCGAGCGAGGCGGTCGCCTTGCGGTGACGTCCCAGGATCAGGCAGCCGGAGGTGTCCTTGTCCAGCCGATGCGCCAGCACCGGCGGCCGCGGCAGGCCGAACCGCAAAGCGTCGAACGAGTCCTCCAGATTGGGGCCGCCCTTGGGGCCACGATGCACCGGCAGGCCGGCCGGCTTGTCGATCACCAGCATCAGCCCGTCGCGGTGGAGCACGCGGCCCAGGATTTCGTCCGCGGTCAAAGGGAGAACGTCGATCAATTCGTCGAGACTTTCGTTTGTGGAGCGAAACGGCTAACACGTCAGCGCCATGAACGATACAACGGGAACAAAACAGAGCTGGTGGCAGCGGCTAAAGGGCGGCCTGAAGCGGACCTCGAGTTCGATCGGGACCGCGGTCGCCGATCTCGTCACCAAGCGCAAGCTCGATTCCGCGATGCTCGACGACATCGAGGATGTGCTGTTGCGCGCCGATCTCGGCACCGATGTCGCGGTCCGCATCGCGCAGGCGGTCGGCAAGGGCCGCTACGACAAGGCGATCTCCGCCGACGAGGTCAAGGACGTGGTCGCGACCGAGGTCGAGAAGGTGCTGGCGCCGGTGGCGAAGCCGCTCGAGATCGATGCGTCGAAGCGACCCTTCGTCATCCTGGTCGTCGGCGTCAACGGCTCCGGCAAGACCACGACGATCGGCAAGCTGGCTGCGAAACTCTCGGCCGAGGGCCGCAAGGTCATGCTGGCCGCCGGCGACACCTTCCGCGCCGCCGCGATCGAGCAGCTCAAGGTCTGGGGCGAGCGTACCAAATCGCCGGTCATCGCGGGCGCCCAGGGCTCGGATTCGGCGAGCCTCGCCTTCAGCGCGCTGACCGCGGCGAAGGAGCAGGCGCGCGACGTGCTGCTGATCGACACCGCGGGCCGGTTGCAGAACAAGTCCGAGCTGATGAACGAGCTCGAGAAGGTCGTGCGCGTCATCAGGAAGGTCGATGCGACGGCGCCGCACGCGGTGCTGCTCGTGCTCGACGCCACGGTGGGACAAAATGCGCTGTCGCAGGTCGAGGCGTTTCATCGTACGGCAGGCGTCACCGGCCTCGTCATGACCAAGCTTGACGGCACCGCGCGCGGCGGCATCCTCGTCGCGCTGTCGGAGAAGCACAAGCTGCCGGTGCATTTCATCGGCGTCGGCGAAGGCGTCGAGGATCTCGCGCCGTTCACGGCGAAGGATTTTGCCAAGGCGATTGCCGGGATCGAGTCATGATCTGGGTCGTGCCTCAAGCCAACATAGAGGTTTAATGGACAAGACGCAGCCGCATCCGCTGTTCAAGCTCGCGACCGAACTCGGGCCGCTGCTCGTGTTCTTCATCGCCAACGCGAAGTACCACCTGTTCGTCGCCACGGCTGCGTTCATGGTGGCGATCGTCGCGGCGATGATCGCGTCCTATGTGGTGACCAGGCACGTGCCGATCATGGCGCTGGTGACCGGTGCGATCGTCTTGGTGTTCGGCACGCTGACGCTGGTGCTGCACGACGAGACCTTCATCAAGGTCAAGCCGACCATCATCTACGGCCTGTTCGCCGCCGTGCTCGGCGGCGGGCTGCTGTTCGGCCGCTCCTTCATCGCCGTCATGTTCGACCAGATGTTCAATTTGACGCCGCAGGGCTGGCGCATCCTGACCATGCGCTGGGCGCTGTTCTTCGCCGGCATGGCGGTGCTCAACGAGATCGTCTGGCGGACGCAGACCACGGACTTCTGGGTCAACTTCAAGGTGTTCGGCGTGACGCCGCTGACCATGATCTTCGCCATCGCGCAGATGCCGCTGACCAAGCGTTATCATCTGGAGCCGGTCTCGCTGGAGACCAGCGAAGCGGAAGCGGGCGACCTGCGGAAGTAGATCGAAACGCAGCGCGGGCAATTGCGCCGCGCTGCGTTCCGGGGCCTCAGCCCTTCTGCTTGGCGACGATCTTGTCCTTGATCTTGTCGTAGGTCGCCTCGGGCAGGATGTGCTTCTGCACCAGTTCATCCTTGCCCTTGTAGGGACGGCCCTTGATGATCGCGGCCGAGTAGGCCTTGCCGACACCGGGCAGCGCGTCGAGCTGATCGGCGGTGGCGCTGTTGACGTCGAGCAGGTCGTCCTTCGCCATCCCCGTCGTCTTCGCGTCGGGCGTTGCAGCCTTCGGTGCGGGAGCCATCTTGCTGGTTTCCGACTTGGCTGCGGGTGCAGCCGGCTGCGGCGATTGGGCCATCGACGGCGTGGCCGTCAGCATGCCGAGCGTGAGCGCGGTGGCGAGAAGTGAAGCGAGCGTGGTCTTGCGCATGTGTCCCCTCCAGAGGAACGTTGATGTCAACGCTCAAGAGTTGGGGGTGCGTTCGTGGCGTTGCCGTGGCCGCGAAATGAACCGCAGATAAACCTGTCGAAGCATTATGCCGCAGGCATTTCGCGCGCTATTCAGCAGCGGTTCACGACACCGCCGAATGACGCTGCGCTTACTGTCCGGCGCGCAGCGCCTTCTCGATCTCGGCCTTCAGCACGGTGTTGACGTTCTCGGGCGTCACCGGGCCGACCAGCTTGTAGACGATGGTGCCCTCGCGCCCGACCAGGAAGGTCTCGGGTACGCCGTAGACGCCCCATTCGATCGAGGCGCGGCCATTGCCGTCGACGCCGACGATGCCGAACGGGTTGCCGTAGCGGCCGAGGAAGCGCCGCGCATTCTCCGGCGAGTCCTTGTAGTTGATGCCGATGATCTGGAAGCGCTTGTCCTTGCCGAGTTCGGTGAGCAGCGGCGCCTCGTCATGGCAGGGCACGCACCACGATGCCCAGACGTTGACGATCGAGACCTTGCCCTTGAAGGCGGTGGGATCGAGGCCGGGGACAGGTACACCGTCCTTCACCAGGCCGTCGAGCGCGGGCAGCGTGGTCTGCGGCGCCGGCCGGCCGATCAGTGCCGAAGGAATCCGCGAGGGATCGCCGCCATAGAGCCGGAGCCAGAACAGTCCGGCGAGGCCGAGGAAGATCAACAGCGGCAGCACCACCAGCAGGCGGCGCGCTTGCGGCGGACTGTTGGTCGCCTGCTCGCTCATCGGATGTCCGCCGCGCTGCGGCCGGAGCGGCGGGTGACGCCGCTGGCCTCGATCTCCTTCAGGCGCGACTGCTGCCGGCGATAGTCGGCGATGATCCAGACGATCAGCAGCAGCACGACGGCCGCGACCAGCGCATAGGACGTCACGATGAAGGAGGCGTAGGGACCAAGCGACATCGTCTCACGCCGCTCCGATCTCGCCGGACGCGCTTTGATCGCGCGATCCAGCCGTGAACGAGACGCGGCTCGCCTGCATCATTTGCAGGCTGCGCACGCGCCGGCGCAGGATCTCGTTGCGCATCGCGGCCAGATGCAAGGTGACGAACAGCAGCGAAAACGCGATCGCCATCACCAGCAACGGCCACAGGAACGCCTTGTCGAGCGTCGAGCCGCCCATGCGCAGCACCGAGGCCGGCTGATGCAGCGTGTTCCACCAGTCGACCGAGAATTTGATGATCGGGATGTTGATCGCGCCGACCAGGGTGAGCACCGCCGCCGCCCGCGCCGCGCGCGAAGGATCTTCCACTGCGCGCCACAGCGCGATCAGGCCGAGATACATCAGGAACAGGATCAGCACCGAGGTCAGCCGCGCATCCCATTCCCAATAGGTGCCCCACATCGGCCGGCCCCACAGCGAGCCGGTGACCAGCGCCAGGAAGGTGAAGGCGGCGCCGAGCGGCGCTGCGGCTTTCGCGGCGACGTCGGCCAGCGGATGCCGCCACACCAGCGTGCCGAGCGCCGCGACGCTCATCACGCCCCAGACGAACATCGACAGCCACGCATTCGGGACGTGGATGAACATGATCTTGACCGTGGCGCCCTGCTGGTAGTCGTCGGGCGCCATCGCCGACTGGGTGAGCCCGATCGCGAGCAGGATCGCGGTCGCGCCGGCGAGCCAAGGCAGGACCCGCGCGGTCAGCGCCAGAAACCTGGTCGGGTTGGCGAGGTCGGTCAGCGTCTCGGTCAGCTTCATGGCACCCTGATAGTCGTCCGCTGTGAGCGAAGCAATTGGCCGAATTCCCCTCGGCAAGATTTGATCTGGCTCATATCAATCCAGCCCGTGCCGCAGGCTCGCGGCGGCCGCAAACGGGCCGATCACGAGGCTGGCAAGCGACAGCGCGCACAGGATCGAGAACGGTGTTCCGAACGGCAACGGTCCCGAGATCGCCGCCTGCGAGGCCGCAACGCCGAAGATCAGCACCGGGATCGACAGTGGCAGCACCAGCACCGCAAGCAAGAGGCCGCCGCGATGCAGCGTCACCGCCAATGCCGCGCCGATCATGCCGGTGAAGGTCAATGCCGGTGTTCCCGCCAGCAGCGTCGCCGCAACCGCAAGCGTTGCCGTGCCGTCGAGATTGAGCAGCAGGCCGAGCACCGGGGTCGCGATGATCAGCGGCAGTCCGGCCGCGATCCAGTGCGCCAGCGCCTTGGCCGCGCAGGCCAATTCCAGCGGCGTCCGGCTCATCACGATGAGGTCGAGCGAGCCGTCCTCATGATCGGCCGTGAACAGGCGGTCGAGGGTCAGCAGGCTCGCCAGCAGCGCGCCGAGCCAGAGGATGGCGGGGCCGAGCCGCGCCAGCAGCGCGAGGTCCGGCCCGACCGCGAACGGCATCAGCACCGTGACGGTGAGGAAGAACAGCACCCCGATCAGCGCACCGCCACCGACGCGCAGCGCGATCCGGATGTCGCGGCGGATCAAGGCCGTCAGCGCGCCCATGCCGCGCCTCCGTGGTGATTGCTATGCGAGCCAATATCGTTCCGCGCGATCGGTGCGCCCCCTCCCCCCTTGCGGGGGAGGGGTGGGGAGAGGGATGGCCCAGGAAAGACTCGTTCTGATGCGCACTGAAAGATTTCGGCCACATCAGCGCGACGGTCTCCGAGAGGTCGCCGACGTAATCATAGGAGTAGCCGAACAGCACCGGGTCGGTGCGTTCGGTGATCAGGTCGCGGATCAGGCCGGGTTTGGCGTGCTTGAACGACAATGCGCCGGTCAGCGCCGCCAGCGCGTAACCGCGGTCGGGGTCCGCGGTCTCGCGGAAATAAGCCACCAGCAGCCTGATCTTGTTGTTGCGGCCGGGCTCATAGGCGAGGCGGTCGAGCAGTTCGGCGAAGCGGTTCATGGCTTCGTGGTCTCACCGACGGGCTCGGTCTCGCCTTCGTCCTCGTCGCCATAGCCGACCAGATCGAGCGGCCGCGCTGCGAGGCCTTTGCCCTTGCACCAATGCACCAGCGCGTCTTCCTGGCCGTGGGTGACCCAGATCTCGCCGGCACCGGTTGCGCCAATCGTCGCCGTCAGCCCGTCCCAGTCGGCGTGATCCGAGATCACCAACGGCAGCTCGATGCCGCCTTGGCGCGCGCGGGCGCGCACGCGCATCCAGCCCGAGGCGAAGGCCGTCACCGGATCAGGGAAGCGCCGCGTCCAGACATCCGATGTCGCGCTCGGTGGTGCCAGTGTGATGGTGCCGGCGAGCTCGGCCTTCTTCATGCCACGCGCCGGCCTGAGCTCGCCGAGCCGAATGCCGCGCTCCTGATAATAGTAAGTGATCTTCTCCATCGCGCCGTGCAGGTAGATCGGCGCGTCGTAGCCGGCCTCGCGCAGCAGCGCGATCACGCGCTGCGCCTTGCCGAGCGAATAGGCGCCGACCAGGTGCGCGCGCTCCGGAAACAGCTTTACCGATGCCAGCAGCTTGTTCACTTCACCTGATGCATCGCCGTGGCGGAACACCGGCAATCCAAATGTCGCCTCGGTGATGAAGACGTCGCAGGGCACCAGCTCGAACGGCGCGCAGGTCGGGTCGCGCGCGTCCTTGTAGTCGCCGGAGGCGACGATACGGGTGTTCTTGCAGGTGACGGCGATCTGGGCGGAGCCGAGCACGTGTCCGGCGGGATGGAACGCCACCGTGACGTCACCGAGCCGGATCTCCTCGCCATAGGCGACGGCCTGCACGGAGCCCGCGAAGTTCTCGCCATAGCGCAGCCGCATCATGTCGAGCGTTTCCCGGGTCGCGAGCACCGCGCCGTGACCCGCCCGGGCGTGGTCGGAATGGCCATGCGTGATCAGGGCCCGCTCGACCGGCCTGACAGGATCGATATGGAAGCCGCCGGGCTTGCAGCAAAGCCCAGCCGGGACGGGCATCAGGATGTCTTGCGGGCGCATGCCGACCATATAGGCATTGATTCCGCGATATCTAATCGTCATGCGCGGGCTTGACCGGCACGACTATCTCCGGAAAAGGTCCGTGCTTTGGTGGATGGTCTGACCCGGCCGAGATTGGTTCCTTAAAGAAAATGGCTCCCCGCCTGTTTCTGTCCTCTGGCGACCTCGTTGCCGACCGCCGCTACGAGTTTGCGCGCGACCTGCAATTGAAGGGCGACCTGCCGGCCGCTGCCGAGCTGCTCGAACAGGCGATCGAGCTGGTGCCGAACTTCCCGTCGGCCTGGTACACGCTGGGCAAGATCCGGCTCCAGCTCGGCCAGCGTGACGCCGCGATCGCAGCGTTCCGTGCCGCGCGTGACGCCGATCCCGAGGACCGTCACGGCGCCGGCCTGCATTTGATGCAGCTCGGCGTCGAGGCCGTCGGTTCGATGCCGCCGGGCTATGTGCAGACGCTGTTCGATCAATATGCGCCGCGCTTCGAGGCGGCGCTGGTCGGCGATCTCGGTTATCGCGGTCCGGCGCTGCTGTTCAAGGCGGTGCTGTCGGTGCGCGCTGCCGCGAAGAAGCCGGCGTTCTTCAAACGCGCGATCGATCTCGGCTGCGGCACCGGGCTCGCGGCCGGCGCCTTCGCTGCGCATGTCGATCGCTTCATCGGCATCGATCTGTCGCCGCGGATGATCGACAAGGCGCGCGCCACCGCCCTCTATGCCGAGCTCGAGGTCGACGACATGCTGGCCGGCATCCGCGGCAGGCCGGACGCCAGCGCCGAATTGATCCTCGCCGCGGATGCGATGGTCTATGTCGCCGATCTCGCGCCGGTGCTTGCCGAAGCCAGGCGCGTGCTGGTCGCCGGCGGCGTGCTCGCGTTCACGGCCGAGACCCATGACGGGGAGGACGTCATCCTCGGCGAAGGCCTGCGCTACGCCCACAGCGCAGCCTATGTGCGGGCGACCGTTGCGGCTGCCGGGCTGACCTTGGCGCTGCTCGACGACCTCTCGGCTCGGAATGAGGACAACATCCCGGCACCCGGGCTTGTGGCGGTCGCGATCAAGCCGTGACGCTGCTTCTTCCCTTCTCCCCTTGTGGGAGAAGGTGGCGCGAAGCGCCGGATGAGGGGTCTCTATCCGCGGAGACAGACCCCTCATCCGGCTTCGATGCTATCGCATCGAATCCACCTTCTCCCACAAGGGGAGAAGGAAGAGAGAAGTGAACCCACGCCCCGACTTGAGTCTACACGCTACGCATTTGCCGCGACGCGGCATTGCGTCGCGAAGTCGCGACTTCGCGCTTGCCCGGCGCAATGCGGAATGCGAGAGCTTTGCGCCTCAGGGAGAGACACAATGAAAAAGCATACGCGGCGTGAATTCGGCGCCACCGCATTGTCCGTGATCGCAGCGTCGGTGCTGCCCGCGCCGTTCGTCCGGGCCGCCGACAAGAAGTACGATCCGGGTGCGAGCGACACCGAGATCAAGCTCGGCCAGACCGTGCCGCATTCCGGCCCCGGCTCGCTCTATGGCGTGCTCGGCCGCGTCGGCGAAGCCTATTTCCAGATGCTGAACGACAAGGGCGGCATCAACGGCCGCAAGGTGAAATTCCTCACCATGGACGACGCCTACAGCGCGCCGAAATGCGTCGAGGCCACCCGCCGGCTGGTCGAGCAGGAGGAGGTGCTGGCGCTCTACGGCTCGCTCGGCACCGCGCCGCAGACCTCCGTGCACAAATATCTCAACTCCAAGGGCGTGCCGCAATTGCTGCTCAACACCGGCGCCTCGAAGTGGAACGACCCGAAGAACTTCAAATGGACCATGGCGGGCCTGCCGCTGTATCCGACCGAGGCGCGGATTCTCGCCAAGCACGTCGTCAGCGTGAAGCCGGAGGCCAAGATCGGCATCCTCTACCAGAACGATGATTTCGGCCGCGACTTCCTGGGGCCGTTCAAGAAGGTGCTGAGTGACGCCGGCGGCAAGGCGCAGGTGATCATGGAGCAGACCTACGATCTCACCGATCCGACGGTCGATTCCCAGCTCATCAATCTCTCGAAGTCGGGCGCCGACGTATTCTACAACATCACCACCGGCAAGGCGACGTCGCAGTCGATCCGCAAGGTGGCCGAGCTCGGCTGGAAGCCGTTGCAGCTGTTGTCGGCGGGCTCGACCGGCCGCTCGATCCTGAGCGCCGCGGGGCTGGAGAACGCCAAGGACATCGTCGCGATCCGCTACAACAAGGAAGTCGGCGTGCCGCGCTACGAGAAGGATGCGGACGTGATTGCGTTCGAGGAGCTGCGCAAGAAGTATCTGCCGAATGTCGATCCCGACAACACCATCGCCTTCGCCGGCTACGGCCAGGCGGCGACGATGGGTGAAATCCTGCGCCGCTGCGGCGATGACCTGACCCGCGCCAACGTGCTGAAGCACGCCACCACGCTGGCCGGCTTCCACTCGCCCTACTTCCTCGACGGCATCAATTACAGCTACACGCCGGACGACTATACCCCGATGAAGACGCTCTACATCTCGATCTTCAACGGCAAGGACTGGGATCTCTCCGGCCAGCCGATGACGGAGTAGGGGCAGGCAGGCTCTATCCCCCGTCATTGCGAGCGAAGCGAAGCAATCCATCGATCCCCTCGGGGAAAGATGGATTGCTTCGTCGCTTCGCTCCTCGCAATGACGTCGGCTACGGGGTAGGGGGGCCCTGCCACCTGCCGCCATTTTCGTCCCGCACTCGACGAAACCGCCTGAAACACCTACCTCTTGGGCGTGTCGACGCTCGATCTCTTTTCCGTCCCGCCGTCGGAAACGGCCGATCTCTTGCCGCGCCGGTTCCGCGACTGGTTTGCCGCACGTGGCTGGTCGCCGCGCGAGCATCAGCTCGCGCTGCTGGCGAAGGCGCGTGAGGAGCGCTCGGCGCTGCTGATCGCGCCGACGGGCGCGGGCAAGACGCTGGCCGGATTCCTGCCGACGCTGGTGGAATTGAGTGGGGAGAGCGACGAGAGAGGCGGAATTCGGTCGACGCATACTCGATCGCCGCCTCCCCCCTTGCGGAGGAGGGGTACGCCACTTGCTCCGAACGATACGGCTTACCCCTCTCCCCAACCCTCCCCCGCAAGGGGGGAGGGAGCCCTACCAGCGAGTGCTGCGGAGCCAAGAAAGACCCTCATCTCCACCGGCCGCGGCGTTCGGCGCTCCAGTGGCCTGCACACGCTCTACATCTCGCCGCTCAAGGCGCTCGCGGTCGACATCGCGCGCAACCTGGAGACGCCGGTTGCCGAGATGGGCTTGCCGATCAGGATCGAGACCCGGACCGGCGACACGCCGGTGTCGCGGCGGCAGCGGCAGCGGCGCTATCCGCCGGACATCCTGCTCACCACACCGGAACAGCTGGCGTTGTTGCTGTCGTCCGACGACGCACCGTTCCTGTTCTCGTCGCTGAAGCGCGTCGTGCTCGACGAGTTGCACGCGCTGGTCACTTCCAAGCGTGGCGATCTGCTGTCGCTGGGCCTGGCGCGGCTCTGGACCATCGCGCCACAGGCGCGCGCCATCGGCCTCTCCGCAACCGTCGCCGAGCCCGAACAACTGGCGCGCTTCCTGGTGCCGCAGCCGGGCGGCGAGAACGCATCCGCCGACGTCGTCATCGCCGGTGGCGCCGCGCCGCCGGTGGTCGAGATGCTCGACACGCGGGAGCGGCTGCCATGGTCCGGCCACAGCGCGCGCCACGCGCTGCCCGAGGTGTATGAGCTGATCAAGCGCAACAAGACCACGCTGGTGTTCGTCAACACCCGCAGCCAGGCCGAGATGCTGTTCCAGGATCTGTGGCGCATGAACGACGACGGGCTTGCGATCGCGCTGCATCACGGCTCGCTCGACGTCGCGCAGCGCCGCAAGGTCGAGGATGCGATGGCCGCGGGAAAACTGCGCGGCGTGGTCTGCACCTCGTCGCTCGATCTCGGCGTCGACTGGGGCGATGTCGACCTCGTCATCAATATCGGCGCGCCCAAGGGATCGTCTCGGCTGATGCAGCGTATCGGCCGCGCCAACCACCGCTTCGACGAGGCCTCGCGCGCCGTGCTGGTGCCAGCCAATCGGTTCGAGGTGCTGGAATGCCGGGTCGCGATCGATGCCATCGCCGAGAATGCGCAGGATACGCCGCCGTTGCGCTCTGGCGCGCTCGACGTGCTGGCCCAGCACGTGCTGGGCTGCGCCTGCGGCAAGCCGTTCCCGTCGGATGAGCTCTACGATGAAGTCAGGACCGCGGCGCCCTATGCAGCGTTGGCGCGAACGGATTTCGACGACGTGGTCGACTTCGTCGCCACCGGCGGCTACGCGCTGAAGACCTATGAGCGCTTCGCGCGCATCAAGCAGGACAAGCAGGGCCGCTGGCGCGTCACCAATCCCAAGGTACGGCAGAGCTACCGCCTCAACGTCGGCACCATCGTCGAGGAGACCATGCTGAAGGTTCGGCTGGTGCGTTCGCGCGCCGGCGGAGCCGGGTCGACCGGCGCGATCGCACGCGGCGGCCGGATGCTGGGTGAGATCGAGGAGGTCTTCATCGAGGGCCTGGTGCCCGGCGACACGTTTGTCTTCGGCGGTGAGGTGGTGCGCTACGAGGCCTTGGTCGAAGATCAGGTCTACGTCTCCCGCGCCAATGACAAGGATGCGAAAGTGCCGTCCTATATGGGCGGCAAGTTCCCGCTCTCGACCTATCTCGCCGAACGGGTCCGCAAGCTGCTCGACAGCAGCCGGGACTGGAACGCGCTGCCGGACCAGGTGCACGACTGGCTGTCGTTGCAGCGACGATTCTCCCGCGTGCCTGCGGTGCGCGA
The DNA here is from genome assembly GCF_002341725.1 of Bradyrhizobium sp. UBA2491. Taxonomy (NCBI): domain Bacteria; kingdom Pseudomonadati; phylum Pseudomonadota; class Alphaproteobacteria; order Hyphomicrobiales; family Nitrobacteraceae; genus Bradyrhizobium; species Bradyrhizobium sp. UBA2491. The sequence continues at coordinate 56,133 of NZ_DDOP01000029.1, read as the reverse complement.
GCTATTGGTGGAAACCTTTCCGCGCGGCGGCAGCCATTATCTGGTCTGCTATCCCTTCGAGGGAAGGCTGGCGCACCAGACGCTCGGCATGCTGCTGACGCGGCGGCTGGAGCGCGCCCGCGCCCGGCCGCTCGGCTTCGTCGCCAATGAATATGCGCTGGCGGTCTGGGGCGTCGGCGATCTCTCCTTCATGATCCGGCACGGCAAGCTCGATCTCAACGCGCTGTTCGATCCCGACATGCTCGGTGACGACCTCGAGGCGTGGCTTGCGGAATCCGCGCTGATGAAGCGCACCTTCCGCAACTGCGCCATCATCTCCGGCCTGATCGCGCGCCGCTTCACCGACGAGGAGAAGTCGCGCCGCCAGGTGCTGTTCTCGACCGATTTGATCTACGACGTGCTGCGCAAGCATCATGCCGACCACGTGCTGCTGCGCGCCGCGCGCAGCGACGCCGCCACCGGATTGCTCGATCTCCGCCGTCTCGGCGACATGCTGTCGCGCATCCATGGCCGAATCACCCACAAGGATCTCGACCACGTTTCCCCGCTTGCCGTGCCTGCGCTGCTGGAAATCGGCCGCGAGTCAGTTTATGGCGAAGCATCCGACGAGCTTCTGGCCGAGGCGGCCGAGGAACTCGTGCGGGAGGCGACGACTTAACGCGACCACTCTGGGGAACACGACGTGACGGCAAGCGCGCCAGCTTTGCGAGACGGTGACGACATGCGCGTTTCGAGGGTCGCGGTGGCGGATGTCGGCTTCGTGGCGGATTTCTCCGGCGCGCTGTTCTGGGAAGAGCAGCGCCTGCTCGTGGTTTCCGACCTGCATCTGGAGAAGGGCTCGAGCTTCGCCAGCCGCGGCGTCCTGCTGCCGCCCTATGATACGGTGGCGACGCTGAGCCGGCTCGCCGCCGTGATCGCGCGGCACGATCCCCGGCAGGTGATCGCGCTCGGTGACAGTTTCCATGATCGCGAGGCGCATGCGCGCCTGTCGGAACCGGATCGCGAGGCGCTGTCGGCGCTGCAACTGCGGCGCAACTGGATCTGGATCGCGGGCAACCACGATCCGGCGCTGCCGGCCAATCTTGGCGGCGTGGTCGCGACCGAGGTCGCGATCGGCCCGATCGTGTTCCGCCATGAGCCGACCGGGGCGAGCGGCGAGATCGCCGGGCACCTGCATCCCAAGGCACGGGTGCCGACCCGCGGCCGCTCGATCGAGCGGCGTTGTTTTGCCAGTGACGGCGAGCGCGCGGTGATGCCGGCGTTCGGCGCCTACACCGGCGGCTTGAGCATCCGCGATCGGGCGTTCGCGCGGATTTTCGGATCGCCCGGTTTCATGGCCCACGTGTTGGGCGACAACCGCGTCCACGCATTCGCAGCGTCGCGGTGTTATTGAGTCTCTTCGTCATTCCCCGGTGCGCAATTGCGCACCTGAGGGATCGCGAAGCGAGAGCCCGGAATCCATTGAACCGCATCGTTCGTGGATGAATGGATTCCGGGTTCGTGCTTCGCACGCCCCGGAATGACGGATGGGTCCTACGCCGCCTTCGCCTGCACGCTCTCGCAATACTCGGCGAGCCGGTCCGCCAGCCGCAACGTCGCGGGGCTGGCTTCGGGGGCGGCGACGAGGGCGACTTCGGTGCGCTCGATCGGCGCAAAGCCGTCTTTCGCGGTCAGCACGCGATGTTCGGCCTGGATCGACATCTCCGACAGAATGCTCAAGCCCAGGCCCGCGGCGACCGCGGCCTGGATGCCGGCGAGGCTGGAGGAGGTGTAGGCCATGTGCCAGTTACGGCCGGCGCGCTCCAGCGCATGGATGGCGTAGGCGCGGTAGAGACAGCCCGAGCCGAAGCCGATCAGCGGCACGGAGCCGGCGGTGGTGTCGCGCGGATGGCTCTTGCTGGTGACCCAGTGCACGCGTTCCGGCCACACCGCGATGCCGCCCTTCTCGCTGGCGGAGCGCTTGATCAGCGCAAGATCGAGATCGCCGCGCTCGAGGTCGCGGTATAGCGACAAGCTCTGGCCGGAGCGCACATCGAGCCGCAAGCTCGGATGGCTGCGCGAGAAGGTTGCGAGCAGTCGCGTCAGGCGGTAGGCGGCGAAGTCCTCGGTGATGCCGATCCGGATCGCGCCCTCGCTGCCGGGACGCGAGAGCACGTCGCGGGCCTCCTCCGCGAGCGACAGCAGCCGCCGCGCATAGCTCAACAGCCGTTCGCCGGCCTCGGTCGGGGTGACGTCCTTGCCGCTGCGGATCAACAGCGGCTGGCCGACGTCCTCCTCCAGCCGCTTGATCTGCTGGCTGACCGTCGATTGCGTGCGGTGGACGCGCTCACCGGCGCGGGTGAAGCCGCCGGCATCGACCACCGAGACGAAACTGCGCAACAACTCCAGGTCGAGCATCGCAGCCTCCATTCATAAATCCACTGGAAGCCAGTCTATCATTTAATTTCCAAATATCAACGCGGCGGCCTAGATCATCGGCGAAGGAGACCCCCGCCATGTCCGCCGCAACGTCGCCCGCCGCATCATCTGTGGCCGCCCCCCGTGCCCGCTTCAACACCCTGCCGCTGCTGATCGCCTTGTTCTGCCTGCTCTGGAGCTTCGCTTTCGTCGCCGGCAAGATCGGCGTCACCGATTGCCCGCCGCTGATCCTGCTCGCCGCGCGTTTTTCGCTGGCCGGCATCCTGATCTTGGCCGTCGCGCTGCTGCGCCGGGACGCATGGGATCTGACGTGGCGCGATGCCGTCGTGTTCGCCGTGCTCGGGGTCGCCAACAACGCGCTGTATCTCGGTCTCGGCTATACCGGTCTGAAGACCGTCTCCGCCGGTCTCGGCACGCTGATCGTGTCGGCCAATCCGGTGTTCACCGCGGTGCTGGCGGCGCTGTTACTCGGCGAGGCGCTGACCTGGCGCAAGGTCGCCGGCCTGCTGCTCGGCATCGCCGGTGTCGCCTTCATCGTCTGGCATCGCATGTCGATCGGATCAGACAGTCCGCACGGTGTCTTGTTCACGCTGGCTTCGCTCGCCTCGATCGTCGCGGGCACCATCCTGTTCAAGCTGCTCGCGCCCAAGGGCAATTTGTGGATCGGCAACGGCATTCAGAACATTGCCGGAGGCCTTGCCGTGATGCCGTTCGCCTTCGCATTTTCCAGCGTAGCTGACATCGTGCCGAGCGCCCGGCTCGCCGGCGCCTTCGCCTTCCTGGTGCTCGGCGGCTCGATCCTCGGCTATGTGATCTGGTTTCATCTCCTGAAGGTCTGTGGCGCCACCGCTGCCAGCGCCTATCACTTCCTGATGCCGCCGCTCGGCATGCTGTTCGCCTACCTCGTGCTCGGTGAGCAAGTCGAATTCCGCGACCTGCTCGGCATCGTTCCGGTCGCGCTCGGCATCTATCTGGTGACCCGGCCCGCAGCCGCATCGACCAGGCTGGCTGCGAATTGAGTAGCAACGTCGCCGATCAAAACAGCGAGCTGTCGATCTTGGTCGTCGATTTGACCTTGCGCAGGATGATGGTGGTGCGGTAGCTCGCGATGTCGCTGTCCGGATGCATCAGGCGGTCGAGGATGAACGACTGATAGCTTGCGAGGTCGGAGGACACGACGCGCAGCGAGTAGTCCCAATCGCCGGCGATCATGCAGCACTCGACGACCTCCGGAAGCCCGGTCACCTTCTTCTCGAAGCGCGCGAAGGAGTCCCGGTTCTGGTGCTTGAGGCGGAGCTCGACGATCACGTCGAACCCGAGCCCCATTCGCGCGGGGTCCACCAACGCCACGTAGCAATTGATCACACCGGTATCCTCGAGCGTCCTGACGCGTCGCATGCAGGGCGCGGACGAGAGCCCGACCCGCTCCGCCAGTTCGAGATTGGTGATGCGCCCCTCGACCTGCAGCACGTCGAGGATCTTCCGGTCGATCTCGTCAATCACGGTGTTGATTCCCATTTATTTCGCATTTTTCGTCTTTTGCGCAATTTATTCCAGAATTGCGGGCGAAATGCATTCCAAATCGCAAGGTCATTGCCGGATCGTGCGCATAGGATGAGCCACGATGTTCTTCAGCGCGGTAATGCAGCCGCAGGGAGCAGGCATGACGGGCAACGACGACAAGGCCTTTTGGGATCGCGCGCGGCGTCACCTCATCCGCTATGGCGGCACATTCGCGCCCGTCATCATCGAGCGCGCCTCCGGGTCCTTCGTCTATGATGCCGACGGCCGCGCCATCCTGGATTTCACGTCCGGGCAGATGAGCGCCGTGCTCGGTCACGGCCATCCCGAGATCGTCCGCACCATCAGCGAGCATGCCGAACGGCTGGACCATCTGTTCAGCGGCATGCTGACCCGTCCGGTGGTCGCGCTGGCCGAACAGCTCGCCGACCTGCTGCCGCCGGGGCTCGATCGCGTCATGCTGCTGAGCACCGGCGGCGAGTCGAACGAGGCCGCGATCAAGATGGCCAAGCTCGCCACCGGCGGCTTCGAGACCGTCGCGTTCGCGCAGTCCTGGCACGGCATGACGTCGGGCGCCGCCGCGACGACCTATTCGGCCGGCCGCAGGGGCTATGGCCCGGCGCCGGTCGGCTCGCTCGCGATCCCGACCCCGAACCTCTATCGTCCCCGCTTCGGCCAAGCGGCCGACTGGCGGGCCGAGCTGGCCTACGCCTTCGATCTGATCGACCGCCAATCGACCGGCTCGCTCGCCTGCATGATCGCCGAGCCGATCCTCAGCTCCGGCGGGCTGATCGATCTGCCGGAAGGCTACCTCGCCGCGCTGAAGGAGCTGTGCCGTGCACGCGGCATGCTGCTGATCGTCGACGAAGCGCAGACCGGCCTCGGCCGGACCGGCGCGATGTTCGCGTTCGAGCGCGATGGTGCCGTGCCCGACATCCTGACCCTGTCGAAGACGCTCGGCGCCGGTCTGCCTTTAGCCGCGGTCATCGCATCGGCCGAGATCGAGGAGCGCTGTCACGAACGCGGCTTCCTGTTCTACACGACGCATGTGTCGGACCCGATGCCGGCAGCGGTCGGGCTCAAGGTCATCGAGATCATCCTGCGCGACCGGTTGGTCGAGCGGGCTGCGATCGCGGGCGCGCGGCTGAGGGATGGGCTGCTCGCACTCCAGAACCGCTTCGAATGCATTGGCGACGTGCGTGGCCGGGGGCTGATGCAGGGCATGGAGATCGTGCGCGACCGCTTCAGCAAGCAACCCGATGAAGCGCTCGGAACACGGGTCTCGCAGCGCTGCATGGAGCTTGGGCTGAGCACCAACATCGTGCAACTGCCCGGCATGGGCAGCGTCTTCCGCATCGCGCCGCCGCTGACGATCAGCGACGACGAGATCGACCTCGGCCTTTCGATCCTGGGCGACGCGTTCGAAAGCGTGTTGCGGGGATCGTAGGATGGGTGGAGCGCAGCGATACCCATCATGTCGCCGCGGTTCCGGATGTTGGGTATCGCTTCGCTCCACCCAACCTACGTCTCTAATCTTTTCGGAACACGATCGAGGCCATCCAGCCGGTCATCAGCGCCATGAACGCGGTGACCAGGCCGTAGACGAAGCCGTTCTGCCGCGCGGTGGTGGCGACGAACTGCTCGAAGCCGACCTTGACGATCTCGAACGCGGTCTCGGTCTTGGTCAGCAGCGCGCCGTCGGAAAACAGCTTGATCTCGACATTGTAGGTGCCGATCGGCACCTCGGCCGGCAGCGGAATGCCGGTGCGGAACAAGGTCGGGGTCAGGAACGTCACCGCGGAGGTCGCCTCGCGGTACAATCCGTGCTCGGTCCGCAGCCGGACGAAGGCGCTGCGGAACGGATCGTTCGGCACCACGTCGGCAAAGTCGGGACCGACCCGCTGCATCAGCAGCACGTTGTTGAGCCCGAGCTGCTGGCGCCGCTGCACGTCGGGCGAGGCGATCTGGTCGAACGGGCGATTGGCGAACAGCGCGAGGTAGCCGGGAACCTGGAGGAACTGGCGCGAGTCGGTGTTGATCCAGATTCCGAACCTGCGTTCCTTGCGCCGCGTGACCATGTCGGCGCGCGGCCCGGACACCGTGACCGCGAGATCGTAATTGCCGCGATTGGGCGGCGTCTTGTCGTCCTTCTCTACCGAACCGAACAGCACGAGCTCGCCGCCGGAATAATTCGGCGTCACCGTGACGCGATGGTTGGAGACCGACACGATCAGCCGTTCGGCACGCGCAGGCGCGGCCGCCAGGCCGGCCGCGATAAGGGCAACGATCGCAAGCGGCGCGCGCAGCCTCATGGCGGGGCTCCGCCGGTTTCGCGGATGCTGTAGGGGTCCTGCGGCCGGATCACCAGCTCGACCGCGAAGCGGATGCCGACCGCGAGCACGAGCAGGCCGAGCAGCAGGCGCAGATGCTCGCCGCGGATCTTCTGGCCGGCGCGGGCGCCGAACTGCGCGCCGGTGACGCCGCCGATCATCAGGATCAAGGCCAATACGGCATCGACCAGATGGTTGGTCACCGCGTGCAGCATGGTGGCGAACACCATGGTGACGAGGGTAAGCACCATCGAGGTGCCGATCACGGTCGAGGTCGGCACCCGCAGCACATAGATCATCAGCGGCACCAGGATGAAGCCGCCGCCGATGCCCATGACAGCGCCGATGAAGCCGATCACGAGGCCGACCGCGACCACCGGGATGACCGAGAGATAGATCTTGGAGCGCTTGAAGCGCAGCTTCAGCGGCAGGCCGTGGATCCAGCCATGGCTGCCGGGCTTGCGCAGCGTGACCGGGCCGCCGCGGCGCGAACGCAGCATCGCGCGCAGGCCTTCCCAGAACATCAGCCCGCCGACCGTCGTCAGCAGGATGACGTAGGACAGCGCGATCATGAGGTCGAGCTGGCCGAGCGAGCGCAGGAAGGTGAAGGTCCACACCCCGAGCGCGGTGCCGAGCGTGCCTCCGACCAGCAGCACCGCCGCCAGCAGCGGGTCGATCGCGCGTCTGCGCCAATAGGAGATCGCGCCGGAGAACGAGGAGGCCGCGATGTGGCTGGCGACCGAGGCCACCGCGACCGCGGGCGCGATGCCGACGAAGATCAACAGCGGCGTCATCAGGAAGCCGCCGCCGATCCCGAACATGCCGGAGACGAATCCCACCGCCGCGCCCATCGCCAGGATGAGGAAGACATTGACCGGAATGTCGGCGATCGGGAGGTAGAGCTGCACGCGCGTCGCTTCTTGTCGGTTCGCCGTATGCTGGGGCGCAGGGCCGCATCACGGCGTGATGTCGTTCTGGTCGGGCATTCTCCGGCTGAACGAATCCGGTCGGCGCGCAGGACGCTGGCGAACGCGGGTCGATTGCCGCGTTCTTGCATAACCGAATTCGGTGGAAGGAGGGACTAAAGAATCCGCCTCGGATGGCATTTTTCGCCGCACGTTGCCGCTCTGTTGCGCACGTGGTTGATAATTCAGATTAATGACGCCTGAACCGGCTGGTTTGAGCATGATCTCCGCGCAAACGCGTTCCGCGCTTTGCCGAATCATGCTTCAGGGCCGCTCGACCGGCTTGGTGATCAGGTTCAGCGTCAGCGCTTCCTGCGGGCTCAGCCAGCGGATGTCCGAGGTTTGCGACATCGCCTCGACGATCCCGGACGAGACGCCCATCTTGGTCATGTAGCCGAGCACCATGCCCTGGATGCGCTGGGCCTCGGCGAGCGGATCGCTGACCGGCGTGCTGGTCGTGAAGCGATGCACCCCGAGCCGCGAGCCCGCGATGCCATAGCGGGTCGCCCCGCCGGCATAGACCAGGACGCAGGCGCTGGCGCAGGCCGCGGGGCGCAGTCTGCCGGAGGCATCGGCCGTTGCGACGGCGGTGACCAGCCCGTGCGAGCGGATGGCCTCGCCCATGATGGCGGCCTGATTGAGCGCGCCGCCTGGCGATGATAGCAGCACGGCATCACCCGGCGCGAGGCGGGCCTCGCTCAGCCGGTCGCGCAGCCAGCTCGCGCTGGCCGAGCCGATCTTGCCGCTGATCGCCAGCGCCCGCCGGCCGTGGCCCGACCCGTCGATGTCGACGTCGGGAATCACCGTCGAGGTCATGCTCGCCGCGATGTAGGTCTCGCGCCAGAAATCCCAGGCGCCCGGCCGCGACAGGTCGCGATAGGCCTGAATCGCGACACTCGATAACAGCAGCACGAAGATGATGATCGACGGCAGCGAGAACCGGAAGGTGCCGCGCGGCGGGGCCATGGTTCCTTGCGGAGGGGCGGGCGGCTGCGGCGGAGCGCTCGGGCGCGCGGCGAACGGCGATGCAGTCCGGCGCGGCGGCGCGACGCGGGGACCGGTCGGCGACGAACGGTGGCCGGTGCCATCATCCTGACGATCGTCGACAGACAAGCCTGATTCTCCGGAACGCGTGCGCCATCGGCGCGGGACTGCGCGTCTGTCTACACGGCGGAATGCGGCAGGGATAGGACAGCGGCGCCGTCAAGGCGCCGCATCGCGTGTCGTTCAGTGAGCCGGCGCGGCCAGCGCCGCGGTGCGCTTCGACGGTTGCCTGACCGGCTTTGCCGCCGCGGGTTGCACGGGCGCGCTGTCCCAGCCACCGGGCGGGGTCGTCACGTTGACCGCATCGCTCGGCTGCGGCTCGGGCGTGAAGGTCTGGATCGCGAGCTTGGCTGCGGCCAGCGACTGCGGGTCGAGCCGCTTGGCGATGTCGTCACGCTTGCGGCCGGCGTCGGCGTCGCCCTGCGCGGCCGCGAGGCTGAACCACTTGAAGGACTCGGCGAGGTTTTGTTCGACACCGATGCCGCGGGCATAGAGGATGCCGAGGTTGACCTGGCTGTCGGCGACGCCGCGATCGGCGGCCTTGCGGAACCACTGCGCGGCGCTCTTGTAGTCGGCGCCCTTGCCGCCGCCGTCGGCATCGAGCACGGCGAGATTATGCATCGCCTTGGCGTTGCCGCGCTCGGCGGCCTGCACGTAGTAGCGCCGCGCGGTATCGAAGTCGCGCTTCACGCTGAGGCCCTTCTCGTAGAAGGTGCCGAGCCGGAACATCGCGGGCACCACGCCGGCCTGGGCCGCGCGATTGTACCATTTGGCGGCCTCGTCGAGATTGGCGGGCACGCCCTTGCCTTCGGCAAAGCGGACGCCGACCTCGTAGGCTGCCGCCGCATCGCCCTTGATCGCGGCCGTGCGCAGCGCCGGTCCGCCGATCGCGTCGGGTAGCTTCTCGCCCGCTGGAATCTGGATCGTGGCGAGTTTGCCGCCGAGCGGAGGTGCGGTCGGAATTGTGCCGGTGACGTCGTTCGCGGCGGCCGGTGCTGGGGCGACGGGCGGCGCTGCCGGCATTGCAGCATCGGCAGGCGCGGACGCCGGCGGAATACTGACTTGCGCGCTGTCGAGCGTGTTGGGCGCCGCGGTGTTGTTGGACTGGCGGCCGAGCGGGGTCGGTGAGGTCATCGATGGCCCCGGCATCCCGGAAGGTGCGGCCGGGGCGGGGGCTGTCGAATTCTCGACGGGCGGTTGCACGGGGGCCGCAGGCGCCGGCTCGCTGCGTTCGGCCGCCGGGATCGGCGCCGGGGAACTGGTGTCGAGCAGGTTCATCGCCATCTTGGCGGTCGAAAGCAGGATCACGACCACGCTCGCTCCGACCAGCAGGGATCGGATCTTGGAGGTGATGGTCGAAGGCTGGGCCTCCACTGCGCCGGCAGCGGGCGCGCCCGCCTTGGCGACGGCGGCCTTCGCAGCCTTGTCGGCCTTCTCCTTGGCCTTGGCGGCAGCCTTGCTCGCTGCGCGTGCTGCCTTGTCGTTGACGGGCTGTGCGGCGGCGGCCTGCGCGGCACGGCGCGCGGCGGCGATGAAGCTCGACGTCGAGACCGGCTCTTTCTTGCCGGCGGGAAGATCGCTGATCGCGCGTTCGGAATCCGCGATCCGCTCCGACGGCGACGACATGCGGCCCGAGGGGCGCGTTCCGGGCTCGAGCGGATGATCCGGCGGCAGTTCCGGCGCGATGGCTGCGCGTGCGGACGCCGCATGCGGCTCGAGGATCTCGCTGATGGCGCGCGGCGGCAGCGGCGGCGGCGTGGCCTCGACCGGCTGCACGGCGTGGAATTCGCGCGGCGCGGACATGAAGTGCTCCTGCGCCAGCGCAGGATTCGGCAATTCGGGCCGATACGATTCGGGTTGTGCGATCGGCTGCGGCATCGCCGCGCGCGGCATTTCCATCCGCGGCGGTTCGATCCGCGATTGGACCGGTTCGGGCGCAGGCGGTGCCGGCGGCGGCGCGGTGCGGACCGAGCGCAGATCGGTCTCGATCATCGCGAGGCGATCGACGACATGGCCGAGCGTGTTGTGAACCGTCTCCAGCGAGTCCTGGGTGCGGCGGTCGGTCTCCGTCTGGCTGAAGCGGATGTCGGACAGTTCGCGCTTCACCAGGTCGACGATGCCGCTGTCCATCATCGGCTGTGGCGCGGACGGGCCGGTGTTGCGGGTGGCGTCGGCCAGCGAAGCGAGATGGGCGTGCTGCGCCTCGAGGTGCCGCATGATGTCATGCAGCCCTTCCTCGACCCGGCCAAGATTGCCGGAGCGCTGGTCGGCGGATTCCAGCCGCTCCAGCAGATAGGAGACGCGCTGCTCGAGATGGGTGAACGCCGACGAGCTGTCGTTGCCGACCTGCAAGCGGTCGATCCGCTCGGACAGCGTGCGTACTGCGCTTTCGATGGCGTCGGTGTTGTCGGTGCCGACCGGCCGCTCGCGGCTCTCCAGCGTCGAGGCCAGCGCGGCGATACGCTGCTCGATCCCGGCGAAAGCGTCGCCGTAGGATTCACCGCGCGACATCTGCGACAGCTGGTCGACCTTGGTCGCCAGCGCATGCACGTCGCCGGACAGTTGCAGCAGCGCGTCGTTGGAGGCGACATTGGAGACGATGGTACGCAGCGCCGCGATCGCGCTTTCGAGCTGATGCAGCGTCGAGGGATCGTCATTGGCGCGCAGGATCGTGTCGAGCTTGGCGCCGAGATTGCGGATCGCCTCGTCATAGCCGGTGAGCTGCTCCGCCGGCGTCAGCGTGCGCAGCTCCTCGCGGATCTCCGACAGCGCGCGTTCGATGCCGGCGATCGCCTGGCCCTGGCCGTTGCTGCTGTCCTGGCGGATCTCGTCGATCCGGTGATGCAGCGAGCGGATTTCGTTCTCGATCGATTCGATCGCGCGGCGCGGCATCGCCTCGGTGATGGCCTGGCGGATCTCCGCGAGCTCGCCGCGGAAGGCCGCGATCGACTGCTCGATATGGTCGGGCCGTTGCAGGGCTTCGATCTGGCTCGTGATCTTGAGCAGATGACGCTCGAGCGAGGAGAAGTCGGGCCCGGCGGGCGCGGCAGGCGGCGGCGCGTAGGCAGCCACCGGCGGCGCCGATTGCGGCATCGGCGGCGCGCCGCGCGGCGGCATCTGCCGCGGTGCGACGTCATCGAGCTCGTTCTGGCGCGCGGCGATTTCCGCGATCGCGGAATCGAACGATGCCGGGCTCAGCGGCGGCGAGGGCCGGTAGATCTGCGCGGCGGCGCGCTCGACGGCTTCGGCCTGGCGCTGGCGTTCCTGCTGCTGGCGGTCCTGCATTTGCGGCTCCCGCTGCATCTGCGATTCACGCATCGGCTGGGGTTGCGGCTCGCGCGCCGGCTGCGGCCGCGAAATCTGCGACAGCCGTGCGTCGAGGCGCGAGATCGCTTCGTTCAACTGCCGTGCGACGGCGGGCTGGCCGCGCGGCACTTCGGCGCGCACGGCTTCGCCGCGCGACAACGGCTTTGCAATCTGTTCGATCTGGCGGGTGATGGCGTCGAGCCGCTGATGGATGTCGGCGACCTCGCGGCTTTCCCGGCTCGGCATCGGCTGCCGCTGCTCCATGCGCCAATCCGGCGGGCCTGGCTCGCCGACGGTGGAGTTGAGCCAGTCGTTCAGTGACATGCCGGCGCGGCGCGCAGCCGCCTCGGCCCTGTCGCGGACGGAGGGATCGATGCCGTCAACACTCCACGATACGCGCGAATTCATGATTCCGTCCGGTCCCGACTCCGGCGCCACAACCTGCGCCCGCAGCCTCCCCGCGCATTCCCGTTAAGAGACAATCGAATTCTGCGCTGGTCGTCTGCTTCAGCTGCTGACTTTTTCCCGTCACGGTAAATAACGGGTTAAGGAATGCGGCCGCAGGGCCTTAAAGTTAGGGAATCCGGGAACCTGTTGCGCCGGATCAGGACACGGCTATCGTTTTTAGGCAAAGTCGATTTTGTTTCGCGCCATAGCCGGGCGGCACGATAGCTTCTAGCCGTTGCTCTCGCGCTTGCCATCGTCGATCGACAGCACATGGCCGCGGCCCGATATCGCCGACAGCGCGTCGAGCGCCTCCTCGCACCATTCCACCACGACGCGCTCATGGCGCATCCCGAGACGCAGGCTGAGCATCTTGCCGACGTCGGCCGGCGGCGCTGTGCCGTCGGGGAAGCGTTTGTTGAGCAGGCGCTCGTAGCGCTCGTAGCGGTCGCGGTGATGCTCGAGACGCGCCATCAGGTCGTTGCGCAGCGGCGCGATGTCGACGCAGTCGAGCGCATAGAGCCGAACCAGCAAGTCGTCCTTGATCGAGGGCGGAACGCTTGGTCTTGCCGCCCAGTGCTTCAACGCCGCGCGGCCCTCGGTGGTCAGGGTGTAGACCAGCTTGTTGGGCTTGCCGGACTGCACCACCTCGCGGCCCTGGACGTGGCCCTTGTCGCGCAGCCGGGAGAGCTCGCGGTAGATCTGCTGATGGTCGGCCTTCCAGAAGAAGCCGATCGAGGCATCGAACGTCTTGGCGAGCTCGTAGCCCGTCATCGGACGTTCCGTGAGGCAGGCGAGGATTGCGTCACCGAGTGCCAACGCCCACCTCCATCTCAGTTCCCAAATCGGCCATTCCCGAGTTCGCTTGACTTTATGCGTTAGTGTGCATATGCGTCAATATGCATATGGTGATCGGCGCGCCGGCTCGTCGCGCGCGGCCGATGTTCAGGCTTCCTAACCCCCGCCGCAGGAGACGTCCGAATGAGCAAGCCGGGCCTCGACAAGTGGTACGCCTACATGAAGTCCCACGACACCGCCGCTTTGTGGGATCTGCTGCATCCCGACGCGGTGTTCGAAAGCCCGGTCGTGCACACGCCGCAGCGCGGCCGCGACATCACCTTCAAATATCTCACCAGCGCCGCCAAGGTGCTCGGCGGTCCGACCTTCAAATATCTCGGCGAATGGAAGAACGACACCGGCGCGGTGCTCGAATTCGAGAACGAGATCGACGGCATCAAGCTCAACGGCGTCGACATCATCAGTTTCGATGGTGACGGCCGGATCACGCATTTCAAGGTGATGGTGCGTCCGCTCAAGGCGATCAACCTGCTGCATCGGATGATGGGCGAGGAGTTGATGAAGCAGGGCGGCGCTACGTCGCAATCACAGTCTCGCTAGGCCCTGCCGCGGACCTCCGGAACCGGATAAGGTCCGCTGCAACAAACCCAAGGACAAGCTGCAGAGCGTCGGCCGTACCTGCGGCCACGAGCCAGCCGGGAGATCAGCATGCCAACCTACAAAGCCCCCGTCGAAGACGTCAGCTTCCTGTTGAACGACGTTTTCCAGATCGATCGCTACGGCAATCTTCCCGGCTTCACCGATGCGTCGGCCGATGTGCGCGAGGCGATCCTCGGCGAGGCCGCCAAGCTCAGCGAGGAGGTGCTGCAACCGCTCAATCGCACCGGCGATCTCGAGGGCTGCAAGCGCAATGACGACGGCAGCGTCACCACGCCGAAGGGCTTCAAGGACGCCTTCAAGCAGGTCGCCGAGGGCGGCTGGCTCGGCCTGTCGGCGCCGACCGAGTTTGGCGGCCAGGGCCTGCCGGTGACGCTGTCGCAGGCGGTCAACGAATTCCAGATCTCCGCCAACATGGCGTTCTCGATGTATGGCGGCCTGACCATGGGTGCGACCGCGGCCCTGCTGGTGCACGGCACGCCGGAGCAGAAGAAGACCTATGTGCCGAAGATGATCGCCGGCGAGTGGACCGGCACCATGAACCTGACCGAGCCGCAATGCGGCACCGACCTCGGCCTGCTTCGCACCAAGGCGGTGCGCCAGGCCGACGGCAGCTTCAAGATCACCGGCACCAAGATCTTCATCTCGGCCGGTGAGCACGATCTCACCGAGAACATCATCCATCTCGTGCTGGCGCGCATCGAAGGCGCGCCGGCCGGCATCAAGGGTGTCTCGCTGTTCGTCGTTCCCAAGGTGCTGGTCAACGGCGACGGCTCGTTGGGGGCGCGCAACGGCGTCAGCTGCGGCTCGATCGAGCACAAGATGGGCATCCACGGCAATTCCACCTGCGTGATGAACTACGACAATGCCACCGGCTGGCTGATTGGCGAAGAGAACAAGGGCATGCAAGGCATGTTCGTGATGATGAACGAGGCCCGCCTCGGTGTCGCCGTGCAGGGCCTCGCGCAGTCCGAGGTCGCCTACCAGAACGCGGTCGCCTACGCCCGCGAGCGCTTGCAGGGCCGTTCGCTGACCGGCGCCAAGGAGGCTGACAAGCCCGCCGATCCGATCATCGTGCATCCCGACGTGCGCCGCACGCTGCTCACCATCCGCGCCTTCAACGAGGCGGCGCGCGCCATGGTGGTGTGGACCGCGCTGAAGAGCGACGTCGCGCACCGCTCCAACGATCCGAAGGACCGTCAGGCTGCCGACGATCACATGGGCCTGATGACGCCGGTGCTGAAGGGCGTCCTGACCGACACCGGGTTCGCCAACACGGTGTCCGCACAGCAGATGTATGGCGGCCACGGCTATATCGCCGAGCAGGGCATGGAGCAGTTCGTGCGCGATGCGCGCATCGCGATGATCTATGAGGGTGCCAACGGCATCCAGGCGCTCGACCTGGTCGGCCGCAAGCTGCCGCGCGACGGCGGCCGTGCCGCGATGGCGTTCTTCGGCGAGGTCGGTGCTTTCGCCAAGGAGCATGGCGGCGACGAGGCGATGAAGCCGTTCATCACGCCGCTCTCGACCGCGCTCGGCCATATGCAACAGGCCACCGGCTGGCTGATGCAGAACGCGCTGACCAAGCCCGACAATGCCGGCGCCGCCGCCACCGACTACATGAAATTGTTCGGCCTGGTCGCGCTCGGCTACATGTGGGCGAAGATGGCCAAGGTCGCGCAGGACAAGGCCGCGGCCGGCGCCACGCCCTATCTCAACACCAAGCTCGTCACCGGCCGCTTCTTCATGGAAAGGCTGCTGCCGGAGACCGCCGTGCATCTGGCCCGGATCCAGAGCGGCAGCGCCACCACGATGGAATTGGCCGCGGAAGCGTTCTGAATCGTTTCCCAGCGGAGTGGATACCGGTTCGCGTGAAGACAACGCGTCAAATGAGAAAGCCTTGAAAATTGCCGCCGCAGTGCTGCGGCGGCGCTTCTTTCCGTATATATTATGATCCTCATATCAAGGAGGGCGTCATGCCTGAGGCATACATCTACGATCACGTTCGTACCCCGCGCGGCCGCGGCAAGGCCGATGGCGCGCTGCACGAGGTCACCGCGCTGGCGCTCGCCACGGTGCCGCTGAAGGCGCTCAAGGAGCGCAACAATCTCGCCGAGGATTCCGTCGACGACGTCGTGCTCGGCGTGGTCGATCCGGTCGGCGAGGCCGGCTCCGACATCGCCCGTTTCGCGGCGCTGAACGCCGGCCTCGGCGAGAAGGTCCCGGGCGTGCAGATCAGCCGGTTCTGCGCCTCCGGCCTCGATGCCGTGAATTTCGCGGCGGCCCAGATCATGGCCGGCCAGCATGAGCTCGTGATCGGCGGCGGCGCGGAATCGATGAGCCGCGTCGGCATCGGTGCCTCGGGCGGCGCCTGGCCGATGGATCCCTCGATGGCGGTGCCGGCCTATTTCATGCCGCAGGGCATCTCGGCCGACCTGATCGCCACCAAATACGGTTTCTCGCGCGACGACGTCGACGCCTATGCGGTGCAGAGCCAGCAGCGCGCGGCGAAGTCCTGGGACGAGGGCCGCTTCAACAAGTCGGTGGTGCCGGTCAAGGACATCAACGGCCTGACCATCCTCGCCAAGGACGAGCATATGCGCCCGACCACGACGATGCAGTCGCTGGCGCAATTGCAGCCGTCATTCGCGGCGATGGCCGCGATGGCCGGCTTCGACGCGGTGGCGATCCAGTCGCATCCCGAGGTCGAGAAGGTCAATTACGTGCACCACGCCGGCAACTCCTCAGGGATCGTCGATGGCGCCGGCGCGGTGCTGCTCGGCAGCAAGGAAGCGGGTGCCAAGCTCGGGTTGAAGCCACGGGCGAAAATCCGCGCCTTCGCCAATATCGGCTCGGAGCCCGCGATGATGCTGACCGGCCCGGTCGACGTCACCGAGAAGCTGTTCGAGCGCTCCGGCATGAAGAAGTCGGACATCGATCTGTTCGAGCTCAACGAAGCCTTCGCCTCGGTGGTGCTGCGCTACATCCAGGCGTTCGACATCGACAACGCCAAGATCAACGTCAATGGCGGGGCGATCGCGCTCGGCCATCCGCTCGGGGCGACCGGCGCCATGATCCTCGGCACCGTGCTCGACGAGCTCGAGCGCACCAACAAGGAAACCGCGCTGGTCACGCTATGCATCGGCGGCGGCATGGGCACCGCCACCATCATCGAGCGCGTGTAACGAAAGCAGGGTGGGTTAGCCGAAGGCGTAACCCACCATGTCACCACGAAACAGGTGGCGGGTTACGCTTCGCTAACCCGCCCTACGGTCCGAGACACCATCGCCGCGCCTGAGATCGGCTGCCGGCACCGAGGGAGCACAACATGGCTTACAAGAATTTCAAGTTCGACGTCGACGCCGACGGCATTGCGCTCGTCACCTGGGACATCCCGGGCCGCTCGATGAACGTGTTCGACGAGGTCTCGACCCAGGAGATCGGCGAGATCATCAAGCAGACCACCGGCGATGCCGCGATCAAGGGCGTCGTGATCACTTCGGCAAAGGAGGCGTTCTGCGCCGGCGCCGATCTCTCGATGCTCGAGGGCATGAACCGGGCGTATGCACAGCTCCTCAAGGAGAAGGGCGAGGAAGCCGCGAACCAGATGCTGTTCGAGCAGAGCCGCCAGATGTCGCTGTCGTTCCGCGCGATCGAGACCTCGGGCAAGCCGTGGGTCGCTGCGATCAACGGGCTCGCGCTCGGCGGCGGTTTCGAGATCACGCTGGCCTGCCACTACCGCGTCGCGGCCGAGAACCCGAAGACCCGGCTCGGCCTGCCCGAGATCAAGGTCGGCCTGTTCCCCGGCGCCGGCGGCACCCAGCGCGTGCCGCGTCTCGTGCAGCCGGCGGATGCGATGCAATTGCTGCTCAAGGGCGAGGCGGTCAATTTGACGCGTGCCAAGGCGCTCAACCTGCTTCACGCCGTGGTGCCCGCGGCCGACCTGATCAAGGCCGCCAAGGACTGGATCAAGGGCGGCGGCAAGGCCGTCGCGCCGTGGGACGAGAAGGGCTTCAAGCTGCCCGGCGGCCCCGTCTTCTCCAAGATGGGCATGCAGATGTTCCCGGCCGGCAACGCGATCTATCGCCGCGAGACCTACGACAATTATCCGGCCGCGCGCGCCATCATGAGCTGCGTCTATGAGGGCCTGCAGTTGCCGATCGACGCCGCGCTCCGGGTCGAGTCGCGCTACTTCGCCAAGGTGCTGCGCTCGAAGGAAGCGGCGGCGATGATCCGCTCGCTGTTCCTGTCGATGCAGGAGCTGAACAAGGGCGCCCGCCGCCCGGCAGGCGTGCCACCCACCAAGGTCAAGAAGCTCGCCGTGATCGGCGCCGGCTTCATGGGCGCCAGCGTCGGCTACGTCTCGGCGCAGGCCGGCATCGACGTCGTGCTGGTCGATCGCGACCAGGAGAGCGCCGACAAGGGCAAGGGCCACGCCAAGACCGTGGTCGACGGGTTGATCGCCAAGGGGCGGATGAAGCAGGACGCCGCCGATGCCATCCTGGCCCGGATCTCGGCAACGGCCGACTACAACGTGATCTCGGATTGCGACCTCGTCATCGAGGCGGTGTTCGAGGACCGCAAGGTCAAGGCCGACACCTATGCCAAGGCGCAGCCGCTGCTGAAGTCGGGCGCGATCTTCGCCTCCAACACCTCGACCCTGCCGATCAATTCGCTGGCCGAGGAGTTCAAGGACCAGGGCAAGTTCATCGGCATCCACTTCTTCTCGCCGGTCGAGAAGATGATGCTGGTCGAGATCATCCTCGGCAAGAACACCGGCGACGTCGCGCTGGCCACTGCGCTCGACTATGTCCGCGCCATCGGCAAGACACCGATCGTGGTGAACGATAGCCGCGGCTTCTTCGCCAACCGCTGCGTGATGCGCTACATCTCCGAGGGCAACGAGATGCTGCTCGAAGGCGTGCCGCCGGCGATGATCGAGAACACCGCCAAGATGGCCGGCATGCCGGTCGGGCCGCTGTCGCTGCAAGACGAGGTCGCGCTCGATCTCGGGCTGAAGATCACCAAGGCGACCGAGGCCGATCTCGGTCCCAACGCGATCGACCAGGCGCAGAAGAAGCTGATCGTCGAGATGGTCGAGAAGCAGGGCCGCTTCGGCCGCAAGAACGGCAAGGGCTTCTACGACTATCCCGAGAAGGGCAAGGGCCAGAAGAGCCTGTGGCCGGGGCTCGCCGCGCTGCAGCCGAAGCAGCTCGATCCGGATACGCTCAGCGTCGAAGAGTTGAAGCAGCGCTTCCTGGTGGTGCAGGCGGTGGAAGCCGCGCGCACCGTCGAGGATCACGTCATCACCGACGTGCGCGAGGCGGACGTCGGCTCGATCCTCGGCTTCGGCTTCGCACCGTTCACCGGCGGCGCGCTGTCCTATATCGACTTCATGGGCACCAAGAACTTCGTCGCGCTCTGCCACGCCTTCGAGAAGAAATACGGCTCGCGCTTCACGCCGCCGAAGCTGCTCGAGGAGATGGCCGCCAAGGGCGAGACCTTCTACGGCCGCTTCCCGCCGAAGAAGCAGGCGGCGCAGGCAGCGGAGTAGTCCGGGCCACAAGCGTGCAGTACCAACAAAAAGGGCCGGATCATCGATCCGGCCCTTGACATATGTGCCCGGCGAAAACTCAGGCCGCCTTCAGCAGGCCTTCCTTCTTCAGTGCTTCCTGCACCTTCGGGCGCGCCGCGACGCGGGCCTTGTAGGCCATCAGGTTCGGCAGGCCGGAGAGGTCGAAGCCGAGCCGGTCTTGCGCCCACATGATCATGGTGAACAGGTAGCCGTCGGCGACCGTGAACTGGTTGCCCATCAAATAGTCGTGCCCGGCGAGCTGGCTCTCGACATATTTGAACTTGCCCATGGCGCGGTCCTTGAAGAATGCCTTGGCGTCGTCGGCGAGCACTGGGGAGAACATCGGGCCGAGATTCTTGTGCAGCTCGGTCGTGATGTAGTTCAGCCATTCGAGCAGCTTGTAGCGCTCGTTGGAATCGCGGGCCGGCGCCAGCTTCTTGTCGGTAGCCCTGTCGGCGATCATCTGGATGATGATCGGCCCTTCGGTGACCATCTCGCCGGTGTCCAGCGCCAGCGCCGGCACCTGGCCCTTGGGGTTCACTTGCAGGAAATCGTCACCGTTTTCGAGCTTCTTGGCACGCAAATCGACCTTGACCAGGTCGTAGGGCAGGCCGGCTTCGAGCAGGGCGATGTGTGGCGAGAGGGAGCAGGCACCGGGGGTGTAATAAAGCTTCATGGGGGTATTCCTTCCCTTGTTCTTGGCGTCCGGAGAGGGATTGCCTACATGCACCTGCATGAAATAGTCAAGATTGATGCAGATGCATTCAGTGCGGTACACTGGGTTCCGGGACCTTATGGGCTAGACGATGAAACGCAAGCTATCGAGCGAGGCGACGGCCGCCTGGATCCGCCTGATGCGGGTGCCGAGCCGGGTGCTGGACTGCGTCGAGCAGGACCTGAAGAAGGCCGGCTTTCCGCCGCTGGCCTGGTACGACGCCCTGCTCGAGCTGTCGCGCGCGCCGTCCGGCGAGCTGCGCCCGGTCGAGCTGGAGCGGCAGATGCTGATCCCGCAATATTCGACCTCGCGGCTGATCGACAAGCTGGTCGACGAGGGACTCGCCGCCCGTCGCGAATGCAAGATCGACAAGCGCGGCCAGTTCGTCGAGATCACCGAGGCCGGTCGCGAGTTGCAGAAGAAGATGTGGAGCGCCTATTCGGCCGCGATCGACAAGCATGTCGGCTCCAAATTGTCCGATGCCGACGCTGAAAGGCTGTGCGGTCTGCTCGACCGTCTCGGCTGCTCCTGCGGCGATGCCAAGGGCGACGTCAAGAACGATACCAAGGCCGCGCCGGCGCGAGACGGCGTGCCTGCCCGATGATATTGCTGATCCCATCATCCGCGGCCGCTCTGGCCCACGGATGTCCCTGCCACCGCGCGCCTTCGATCGAAGCGCCCTTGAGTTGGATTTCGTATGGCGCGTGACCAGATCGACATGACGCCGCTGCAATCGCGCGACGAGCTCGTGGCGTGGATTGAAGCCGGTGTGAAGCCCGAGTCCGAATTCCGGATCGGTACCGAGCACGAGAAGACGCCGTTCACGCTCGAAGGCCACCAGCCGGTGCCCTATGAGGGCGCGAAGGGGATCGGCGCGCTGCTCGAAGGCATGAAGCTCCTGCTCGGCTGGGAGCCGATCATGGAGCGCGGCAACATCATCGGACTCTACGACGTCACCGGCGGCGGCGCGATTTCGCTCGAGCCGGGCGGGCAGTTTGAATTGTCCGGCGCGCCGGTCGAAACCGTGCATCAGACGCAGTCGGAGTTGATGGCGCACCTGGCGCAGGTGCGGGAGATCGCAACCCCGCTCGGCATCGGCTTCCTCGGTCTCGGCATGACGCCGTCCTGGTCGCGCGAGCAGATTCCCGTGATGCCGAAGGGGCGCTACAAGATCATGCGCAACTACATGCCGAAGGTCGGCAAATACGGCCTCGACATGATGTTCCGGACCTGCACGGTGCAGACCAATCTCGACTTCTCCTCCGAAGCCGACATGGTGAAGAAGCTGCGGGTGTCGCTGGCGTTGCAGCCGATCGCGACCGCCTTGTTCGCCAACTCGCCGTTCACCGAAGGCAAGCCCAACGGCTTCCTGTCGTTCCGCTCCGAGATCTGGCGCGACACCGACAATGCGCGCTCGGGCATGATCCCGTTCGCGTTCGAGGACGGCATGGGCTACGAGCGTTATGTCGACTACGCGCTCGACGTGCCGATGTATTTCGTCAAGCGCGGCGAGGAATATATCGACGTCTCCGGCTCCTCGTTTCGCGATTTCTTCGCCGGCAAGAATGCCGCCTTCCCGGGCGAGCGCCCGACCCTGTCGGACTGGGCCAACCATCTCTCGACGATCTTCCCCGAGGTGCGGCTGAAGCGTTACCTCGAAATGCGCGGCGCCGATGGCGTGCCGTGGGGCCGGTTGCCGGCGCTGCCGGCGTTCTGGGTCGGGCTGCTCTACGACAATGACAGTCTCGATGCTGCCTGGGACATCGTCCGGCACTGGACCGCGCCGGAGCGGCAGGCGCTGCGCGATGACGTGCCGCGTTTCGGTTTCAAGTCGCGGATCAAGGACCGCTATCTGTTCGAGATCGCCAAGGAGTGCCTGGTGCTGTCGCATGCTGGATTGCGGCGGCGCGGCCGGATCGATCATCTCGGCCGCGACGAAAGCCGCTTCCTCGAACCGCTCGAGCGCATCATCGAGGCCGGCCGCTCACCAGCCGAGGAGATGCTGGAGAAGTTCAACGGTCCCTGGAAGGGGTCGGTCGAGCCGGCCTATCAGGAGTACGCCTTCTAGAGCCCTCTTCGTTTCCGATTGTATCGAGAACGGGGGTTCTGAACGTGGGCGTGCACGGCGGTGTCGTCGCACCTGCCGTTGCCTCGCCGTTCATCAGCCGTACAGGTTCATGGCGTTCAAATGACACCCCGCGGGATGCGCGGGGCTGTGCGAATTTGAAAGCAATCTCATGGGGATAGGCCGCCTCTTTAGGGCGAGTGTGGTGATGTTCGCGGTGCTTGTGGCCGCCTTCGCCGCACGCCCGGCATTGGCGCAGGCCAATTTCGACCGTCCCGGCGGCGATTACCTGAACGCGCCGGTGAGTTCGGGCGATCCCGCCGATTGCGCGTTGACCTGCGAGCGCGATCGCCGTTGTCGCGCCTGGAGCTTCAACTATCCGACCGACGCCAACAATGGCGCGGTGTGCTGGCTGAAGAGCAGCGTGCCGCCGCGGGTGCAGGACAATTGCTGCGTCTCCGGGGTGCGCGGCGCGGGCGTGGTCGAACCGCGCAATGGCGCCATTGAAACCTCGATCGACCGCCTCGGCGGCGACTACAAGAACTTCGAATTGAAGAGCAGCGATGGCGACGAGGCCTGCCAGGCCGCCTGCACCGCCGACAACAAGTGCCGTGCCTGGACCTACGCCCGGCCCGGCTATGCCGGCCGCGACGCGCATTGCTTCCTGAAGAAAGAGATCAAGCCGCCGCGGCGGAAGGCAGGGTTCACATCAGGCGTGGTGCGGTAGGCGCCACACACCCGTCTGTCGTCCCTGCGTCCGCAGGGACGAACGGGTTAGTCCACCTCAATCACCGTGATCTCCGGCCACAGCGCCTTCCATCGCTCAGCCTTCTTCGCGTAATTCGCCGCCGAAAAATTCGCGGTCCGGTTCGGCCGCACGATCATGGCGGCGACATCGTCGAAACCTCTCGGCGCATAGACGTCGTAACCGCTGGCGCTGCGGCGGATGCCGACCTGCACATTCGTGCTGAGGAAGCGATCAATTCCGTCGGTCGAGCACGACAGCGCAGGGTAGGGCACGCCGTGCTTCTCGGGATACCAGAGATGGACGCGGGCCTGATTGCGCACCTCGATCGCGGCGCCGAGATGGCCGAGCCGCGCCGTGAGATCGCGGATCACGGCGTCCTCGGCTTCCCATGACGTGTCGGAATCGAAATAGAACACGTCGTAGTCGCTGATGCCGTGATCGAGCGGCCGCTTCGTCAGCACGTTCCACACGCTCTGCACTAGGCAGCCGGCCACCAGCCACGCATCGGGCAAACCGAGGCGGTCAAGTTCGTCCGTGATCGCTGGATTGACAGGGTTGCGCAGTGCTGCGGTGAGGAATTCGTCCTGGGTCATAGGTCCAAGTCTCTCCCCGTCATTGCCTGCGACAAGCGCGAAGCGTTTGCGCACGGGAGCGATAGCGACGAAGCAATCCGTGTCTCCACAAGTGGCAAGATGGATTGCTTCGCTGCGCTCGCAATGACGAGAAGCCATTACCCAATCGCGTCAAAATCCCTGACTGCCTTCTTCGATGCCAGCGTGCGCCAGTGCCGGCGCAGCAGAGGCTCGACGGTCGAACGCCTGGCCTTCGACAGGCGGATCAGCACGGTCGGATAATCGCGGTAGTGATCGGTGAAGTAGAAGACCCTGGGCTGGCTTTCCACCAGCATGTCGCGCTCATCCGGCGGCACGCCCGGCATCACCAGGCTGTCGCCGTCCTCCTTCAGCCGCACCAGCATCTTCTTGCGCACCTTCAGCGCCGGCGTGCCGTAGGACGAGCCGTCCTCGACCTCCGGCCACGCCAGCACCAGGGTCCTGACGTCGTCGAAGGTCACTTGGGCCTGCTCACTGCACCGAGGTGAAGAAGCGCGCGAGGCGGAAGCCGGACAGCCAGGTCCAGACCGGCTGGCTGCGGATGCCCATGTCCCAGGAGCCGACCACCGCATCGGCGCGGCCGATCAGATTGTCGATCGGCAGCAGGCCGACGCCGCCGTCGCGCACCGGCACGCGGCTGTCGGCGGAGTTGTCCCGGTTGTCGCCGAGCACGAACAGCTGGCCCGGAGGCACCGTCACCTCGGCCGTGTTGTCGAGCCGGCCGTTGTCGCGGATCTTGAAGATCGCGTGGCTGACACCGTTCGGCAGCGTCTCGATATAGCGGTTGGCATCCTCGCCGCCGCCGCGATCGTCCTCGGCAAAGCCGGCGCCGTCGGGCTTCAGCGCCGCCGGATGATCGTTGATGAAGAGCTGGCCCTGCCGCATCTGGATGCGATCGCCGGGCAGCCCGACCACGCGCTTGACCCAGGCCTGCGAGCGGTCGCCCGGCCAGCGGAATACGACGACGTCGCCGCGCTTCGGCGTCTCGCCGAACACGCGGCCGGTTTCCGGCAGCGTGATCTGGATCGGCAGCGACGCCGCGCCGTAGCCATAGGGATATTTCGAGGCGACCAGCGCGTCGCCGATCAGGAGCGTCGGCTCCATCGAGCCCGACGGCACGTAGAACGGCTCGGCGATCGCGCCTTTGGCGAGGAACACGACGGCCACGATCGCGGCCAGCTGCACGGCCTGTCCGCGCCAGCTCGTCGTCTTGGCCGCCACGACTTCGTTTCCGCTGCTCACTAGCCTGTTCCTCCAACCGTAATCCGTTCCATGCGCAACGTCGGCTGGCCGACGCCGACCGGCACACCCTGGCCGTTCTTGCCGCAGGTGCCGATTCCCGTGTCCAGCGCAAGATCGTTGCCGATCATGGTGATCCTGTGGAGATCGGTCGGCCCGTTGCCGATCAGCATGGCGCCCTTCAGTGGCGCGCCGAGCTTGCCGTTCTCGATCTTGTAGGCCTCGGTGCACTGGAACACGTATTTGCCCGAGGTGATGTCGACCTGGCCGCCGCCGAAATTGGCGGCATACATGCCGTTCTTCACCGAGGCGATGATCTCGGCCGGGTCGCGGTCGCCCGCCAGCATGTAGGTGTTGGTCATGCGCGGCATCGGCACATGGGCATAGCTCTGCCGCCGTCCGTTGCCGGTCGGCTTCATGCCCATCAGGCGGGCGTTCTGGCGGTCCTGCATGTAGCCGACCAGGATGCCGTCCTCGATCAGCACGGTGCGGTTGGTCGGGGTGCCCTCGTCATCGATCGAGAGCGAGCCACGGCGCGAGGCCATGGTGCCGTCATCGACCACGGTGACGCCCTTGGCCGCGACCTGCTTGCCCATCAATCCGGCAAAGGCCGAGGTCTGCTTGCGGTTGAAATCGCCTTCGAGCCCGTGGCCGACCGCCTCATGCAGCATCACGCCGGGCCAGCCGGCCCCGAGCACCACGTCCATCTCGCCGGCCGGGGCCGGCACTGATTCGAGATTGACCAGCGCCTCGCGCAGCGCGCCGTCGGCGGCGTCGCGCCAGGCCTTGGTCTCGATGAAACGCGCATAACCCTCGCGGCCGCCATAGCCCTTGCTGCCGCTTTCCTGGCGGTCGCCCTGACCAGCGACGACGGAGATGTTGACCCGCACCAGCGGGCGGATGTCGCGGTAGCTCTCGCCGTCGGGCCGCAGGATCTCGACCACTTGCCAGGTCGCGGTGAGGCTGGCGGAGACCTGCCGCACCCGCGGATCCTTGTCCCTAACATAGGCGTCGATCTCGCCGAGCAGCTTTACTTTTGCTTCGAATGCCGGGCCGTCGAGCGGGTTCTCGTCGCCATAGAGCTTGACGTTGGTGTGCGAGGGCGCCGCGGCGAAGGTGCCGGCATAGCCGCCGCGCACCGCCGCCACCGCATCCGCCGCGCGGATCAGCGCCGGGATCGAGACGTCGGAGGAATGCGCATAGCCGACCGCATCGTCCTTGACCGCGCGCAGGCCAAAGCCCTGCGAGGTGTCATAGGTCGCCTGTTTCAGCCGGCCATTGTCGAACACCAGCGCCTCGGTCTGCCCGAACTCGAGGAACAACTCGCCGTCGTCGGCGCCCTGAAGTCCGCGCGACACCTCGCGGCGGACGGCGTCGCGGTCCAGATTGGCGCGATCGAGCAGGGAGGTCGTGGCGGGATTGGTCATGGTCACTCCGACGCAGTGCGATGTCTTGGCGATGTCTTGGCAATTCCTCGTCATCCTTGCCTGAAGCGCAACTGATTGCCAGTGGGGACCCGGAAGCAGGGATTTCGGGTGATTGAAGCAGAGACGAGCGGAAAACTCATCTTACAACCCGGAAACCTGCGCCGGTTCCGATTCAGGCCCGGACGGCGACTGCTCAACATAGTGTTTAGGGTGGCAAACCGGGAGTGCCTGCGACGGTGACGTCGGTCACGGCAGCTGCTCGGGATCCTCACCTTGTCGTCATCAGCCGGCGCGCCGGCCGGCCTTGCGGGCCCGGTCCTCCGGCTCGGCTTCCGCGTCCGACGGCGCCGGCTGCGCGGCACTCCCGGTCGAGGTCGGGAAGCCGTGCTCCTGCGCCCAGCGGTAGAGTTCGTCGAACACCGGCTTGAGCGCCTTGGCAGAGGGCGTCATCTCGTACTCAACCCGCGGCGGCACCTCCGGATAGACCGTGCGCTTGACGAGGCCGTTGGCCTCGAGATCGCGCAGCTGGGTGGTCAGCATGTGCTGCGTGACGCCGGGGATCGCCTGTCGCAGCTCGCCGAAGCGGCGCTTGCGTTCGACCAATTGCCAAAGGATGTCGCCCTTCCATTTCCCGGCCAGCACGGAAAGCGCGCGATGAAATTGCGCCGCCAGGTCGCCATTGCACGGCTCGGGCGCCGCCGGAGGCTCGGTAAGTCCAATAGTCTGTTTTTCCATACTACCTCACAAAAAGCATCCTACTTGTTCTTTTCATCTTACTCCCGAATTTAGCCTGTCGAAAGCCATGGGCAGGGGGGCCGCCCGGTCCGGTCCATTCGAACAATTGGGGAGTCATCCATGTCAGTTGCTGTTGCCGCGGCGCCGTCGCGCTGGAAATCCGTCAGTCTCTGGGTGGTCAGGGGCGTGCTTGCGCTGGCCTTTGCCGCTGCTGGCGCCGCCAAGCTTTACGGCGTGCCGATGCTGGTCGAGGAATTCGAGCATCTCGGGCTCGGTCAGTGGTTCCGCTATTTCACCGGATCGCTGGAGCTTATCGGCGCCATCCTGATCCTGCTGCCTCCGGTCGTTGCCTTCGGCGGCGTGCTGCTGAGCTGCATCATGGTCGGCGCCACCATCAGCCATCTGTTCGTGATCGGCGGCTCGCCGGTGCCGGCCCTCGTGCTGCTGACCTTGAGCGCGATCGTCGCCTACGCCAAACGCAGCCAGTTCGCCTTGCTCGCGAGCGTGCCGTGAGGTGGCCGCGATGCGCGTCTCTCGCCGCCTCCTGACGCTCGCCGCAGCGCTTGCGCTGGCCTTTGCGGTGCCGTTCGCCGTGACCTTGCTGCTCACCGGATCGGTCGCCGCGGTCTCGAAACCCGAACCGAAGAAGCCCGAGCCGCGGGTGCACCGCCTGGTGCTGCCGATCAACAGCGACGACCCGACCACGATGCGGGCGCTGATCTCGACCGCGCTCAACCTCCCGAAATACTACCGGGAGCGCAACGAGCCGTTCGCGATCGAGGTCGTTGCCTACAATGCCGGCGTCCACATGCTGCGCGCCGACACTTCGCCGGTGAAGGACCTGCTGCGGGTGGTGCGCGGGCTCACGCCCGACATCCGCTTCGTGGTCTGCGAAGCCACCAAGCTCGGCATGGAGCGCGCCGAGGGACATCCGCTGGTGCTGCTCGACAATGTCGACCTGGTGCCGAACGGGCCCGGACGCATCATCGAATTGCAGGAAGCCGGCTGGTCCTACATCCGGTCGTGAACGACGCAGCCCTCAAGCCAAGCGGAGAGCCCGGCATGACTTCTGTTCGCGCCCCGACACGCCGCGCCGTGGTCGCCGGCATGATCGGCGCCGGCGCTTCGCTCGCGCTGCCGGCGCGCGCCGCGTCGGGACCGCCGCAATTCGGCACCATCCGGCACCAGTTCACGCTCGTTCAAGGCGCTTATCCAGTCCCGCCAGTGGCGATTCCCTCGCTCGCCGGCGGCGCGATCGATCTCGCCGCGTTCAAAGGCAGACTGGTGCTGCTGAACTTCTGGGCCACCTGGTGCGCGGCGTGCCGGACCGAGCTGCCGATGCTGGACCGGCTCGCATCCGGCGGCCGCAGCGATCTTACCGTCGTCGCGGTCAGCACCGACCGCAACCGCGCGCTGGTGGCGCCCTACGTCAAGCAGCTCAAGCTCCGTCATCTTGCGATCGGCTTCGATCCCGGCGGTCTCGTCTCCCGCGTCGGCGCCGCCGAGATCGAGACCCCGTTCGCGCTCTACGGCATGCCGATCTCGTTCCTGATCGGCGTGAGCGGACAGGTCGAGGGCTACATGACGGGCGAGGCGGACTGGCTGTCGGCGGAGGCGGGCGCGTTGTTCGATTATTATGCGAGGGGCGGGCGATAGACCTGACCTATTTTCCAGCCGCAGCCCAACGATGGGCTTGTACGGAAGGTTGTGCGAGCCGCTAGGCTATTCCGTTGCGTGTCGGAAAGTCTTCGAGGTAATCTCCCGGAGTTGCCAGGGGGCGCGTTCATCGTGCCGCGCGGATATTTGAGACATTTTCAATGCCCGATACGAAGTCGGATGAACCCAAAGACTTCAAGGCGATCATGCTGTCGAGCACCTTCAACGACCTGAAGGAGCATCGGGCGAGTGTGATCGAGGCGATCCAGAAGCTGGGCTACGCGCCGCGGGTGATGGAATTTTCCGGGGCGCAGGCTGAAGCGGACGTGATCGATACGTCTTTGGCGATGGTCCGCGACGCCTTTGCGTACGTCTGTGTGATTAGCCACAGATACGGCCAAATACTGGTCGATCCTGAACGAAATCCGGATCGGCTCTCGCTGACCGAACTTGAGTTCAATGAGGCGGCGCGACTTGGACGGCGCATCTTGTTGTTCATCATGAGTGATGAGCATCCGGTGATGCAAGCGGGCATCGAAGCCGATCCGGAGAAACTCAAGAAACTCGATGCGTTTCGCGAACGTGCGAAGCAGGTGAACGACGGTAGCAAGGTCAATCGCGAATATGCGACGTTCGACGATTTGGCACAATTCTCGACCGTTGTAGACAAGGGCATCAGAAATCTTGTTGGATATTCGCAAGAAGCCGTAACGACAAAGAGTGAGCTGCCTCCATTGAGGGAGCTTTCACTCAATCAGTTGAATGAGCTCCGACGTGGAGCTGAGGCAAGTCCAGCTGGACTGAGATCGCCACCTGGGAGGGAATTGGTTTCGATAGGCCGGTCGCCATTGGATGATGGAGCCTTCGAGTTGAGGAGCAGCCGTCCTTCATCGGGATCGCCGCCTCCGCCGCCTCCGCCGCCTTCGCCAGCCTCGTTTCCCTCATCGAGGGCGCCACCGCCCGACGATGATGTCCAAATCTCACCAGCATCGCCTTCTGACAGCGCCAGGCCGCCCGCACCATCGAGCAAGTGGGTGAACTCGCGTGTGGCAGGATGGGCCCTTCTTGTCGCATCGATGACCGCTCTAACTGGCTTCTGGTTCTCAAGCGAGTTTGCGCACGTGGTGGCCGCCTTGGCCAAAGGGATTACATCCGTCGCGACTTCACTGCTCGAACTGGTCCGCTCCGCCGCAACTCCATCTCCCTCATGGCGCCCGAGAACATCCTCAGCAGATGTTGTCGATGCCAGTGCCTTTTCTCCAGAGGAGTGTGCGCCTGGGGAGACGATTCTCGTACAGATATTCTTTCATCGCCGAAGCCGGGCGTCTGCAGCGCGAAAGCGTGCGCAGGAATCAGATCGTCAGGCAACACGCCGGAGTGTTTGCACTTTTGAAACGGCGGTAAAGCGCGGCCAACGCCTTGGGGTGAAGTTGGAATCGCAGGATTTTTCGATCGACGCGTCAGAGCAGAGCGTCGTCTGGCGAGGCGAGTTATGTGCGTGTCCGTTCAGCGTCACCCTAAGCAGGGAACCAACAGGCCGAAGCGGTCAGATTTCCGCGAACTTTTTTCTCGATGGCGTGCCGATCGGCATTCTCAAATTCAGCGTGACGGTCGCCTCACCCGCGAGAGATTCGCGGGCGCGGGTGCAATTGTGCGGCGATAGCTCGAGACACTTCGAATACGCTTTCCTGTCGTACTCGAGTCGAGATCGGCTCGAAGTCTTGCAGTGTGCTCAGGTTCTCGAAGGCGTTGGTATCAACTTCTTTCTCGATGCAGTGTCACTGAGGAGTGGGGAAATCTGGCAGCGGCGTCTCTTTGAGGAGATCGACCGAAGCGACATGTTCATGTTGTTCTGGTCGAAGAACGCCGAAGAAGCAGAATCGAAGTGGATTGAGCGTGAAGTAACCTACGCGCTCAAACGTCAGGTGACCTCGAAAGACCAACTGCCTTGCTTCAGGTCGACGTTTCTTGGCGGTGACAAGCCAACCCGGCCTGCCTGGCTTCCGGGGCATATTCAGTTCGACAACGCGTTGCGCCGCCACTTGTTGGCAGCCAGGCACGACCAGGACGATCAATGAGGCTTCGCAGTTCGGCGGTCGCATCGTGCCTTGGAAAAGGAGGCAAATCTCCCGCTACGGCAGCTTGTCATACCCCTCCGCCAGCCCGTTCAGGCTGAGCGGAAACCCGATTCCCTCTTCGGGGGTCTCGAAGATGATGAACGTCGCGGTTTTGGCGTTCTTGAGCTGGCCGAGCAGCTTGTCGTCCATCACGACCTCGGCGACGCAGCCATTGGGCAGGCAGCGGACGAAGCCGGCGCGGCCGACGTCCTGATTGTCGAGCTTCAGCCCGAGGCCGGAGGGCAGCAGCACGCCGAGCGGGGCGACCACGCGCATCAGGCGGCTCTTCTGGTCGGCGGTCTTCAGCACGATCACGGTCAGGCCGGCATTGGAGCGGTCTTCGGCTACCACGCTCTGGATCAGAGCGCATTGCTCGGCCTGGGCGCCCGGCGGGGTGTCGCAGCGGATCTGCCAGTCGCCATGGACCGAGCGGACCGCGCCTTGCGCGTTCGCCGCCTGGGTGAGGCCGAGAGAAAGAGCCAGAAACAGCAGCCCGCCGAGCCAGCCGGCCTTTCGTCCTGCCTGAATGTTCGAAGCGCCCATCCGGGTCGATCCTTTGAGATGTTTGGCCAATCCGGCCATTCCGGCCGCCGGTAGCACGCGCAAGTCGACTGATACCGCAATAGGGCGCCTTGAAGGCGATCTTGGAGCCATTCCCGCGCCGGATTGGGGCAGCTCGCAGCGAATCAGGTTCCTGTGGGCTACCTCGCCTGTGCCTACATCCGGTAATCCGCCTGTCAACACCATGCGGCCGCCTTTCGGCGACTTTCGCTTGATTTCGCGGGAAAAATCGCAAGCGGCAGGTTCATCGCAGGCGCATGGCTTTCGACCCTACTACTGCATTGCGAGCGCCTGCGAATTATGGTTTGAGAGGCTGGATTTCGACGCGTTCTAGCGATCTGGCTCCCGTACCCACCTTGACTCGAAGACGGGTATGTCCGGAAGGCCGTTTGTCAGGGCGGATCGTGCTGCATCTCTGGTCCAAGTACCGGGGGTGTGTTGGGGAATTATCAAGGGAGCGCGAACGGCATGAAGATGTCGATTGGCCGGTTGGGCAGGCAGTTGGCGGGATTGGTGGTGGCGGGCATGGCGTTGGTCGCCGCGGGACCGGCATCCGCCGAAATGGGACAGCCGGCGCCGTGGGAGCACACGCTGCAGGAAGCCGCGACCCCGGTGATGGAAAACATCATCTGGTTCCACAATTTCCTGCTGGTGCTGATCACCGTCATTACGCTGTTCGTGCTGGCGCTGCTGGTCATCGTGGTGGTGAAGTTCAATGCTCGCGCCAACCCGGTCCCCTCCAAGACCACCCACAACACGCTGATCGAAGTGGCATGGACGCTGATCCCGGTGCTGATCCTGGTCGGCATCGCGGTGCCGTCGTTCCGCCTGCTGTTCCTGGAGCTCGACGTGCCGAAGCCGGACCTCACCGTGAAGGTCACCGGCAAGCAGTGGTACTGGTCCTACGCCTACCCGGATAACGGCAAGTTCGAGTTCGACTCGCTGCTCGACAAGGACAAGCAGCCCCGCCTGCTCGGCGTCGACAACGAGATGGTGGTCCCGGTCAACAAGGTGGTGCGGATCCAGACCACCGGCGCCGACGTGATCCACTCGTTCGCGGTGCCGGCCTTCGGCGTCAAGATCGACTCGATCCCCGGCCGCCTCAACGAGAGCTGGTTCAAGGCCACCAAGACCGGCGTGTTCTACGGCCAGTGCTCGGAGCTGTGCGGCAAGGACCATGCCTTCATGCCGATCGCGGTCAGGGTCGTCAGCGACCAGGAATTCGCGACCTGGGTCGAGGGGGCGAAGAAGAAGTTTGCGACCAACCCGGCGAATTCCTACGCCTCGGCTGGTCAGGCGGCGCAGTAAGTCCCAGGGCCTGAGGGCTGAAGGCTTACGGCGCGGATGGAATAAGGGCGACGGGACCGCGAGGTCCGAGAGGGACTGCAAGGCAGGATTTTGAACATGGCGACAGGCGCAGCGACACACGACGATCACGCCCATGATGATCACGCCCACCATCCGACCGGATGGCGGCGTTATCTCTACTCCACGAACCACAAGGATATCGGTACGATGTACCTTATCTTTGCGGTGATCGCGGGCATCATCGGTGCTGCGATGTCGATCGCGATCCGTGCCGAGTTGATGTATCCGGGCGTCCAGATATTCCACGAGACGCACACCTATAACGTGTTCGTGACCTCGCACGGCCTGATCATGATCTTCTTCATGGTCATGCCGGCGATGATCGGCGGGTTCGGCAACTGGATGGTGCCGCTGATGATCGGCGCGCCGGACATGGCGTTCCCGCGCATGAACAACATCTCGTTCTGGCTGCTGCCGGCCTCGTTCGCGCTGCTGCTGCTCTCCACCTTCGTCGAGGGTGAGCCGGGCGCCAACGGCGTCGGCGCCGGCTGGACCATGTACGCGCCGCTGTCGACCTCGGGCCACCCCGGACCGGCGGTCGATTTCGCGATCCTGTCGCTGCATCTTGCCGGTGCGTCGTCGATCCTCGGCGCCATCAACTTCATCACCACGATCTTCAACATGCGCGCGCCGGGCATGACCCTGCACAAGATGCCGCTGTTCGTCTGGTCGATCCTGGTGACGGTGTTCCTGCTGCTGCTGTCGCTGCCGGTGCTCGCCGGTGCGATCACGATGCTGCTGACCGACCGCAATTTCGGCACCACCTTCTTCGCCGCCGACGGCGGCGGCGACCCGGTGCTGTTCCAGCACCTGTTCTGGTTCTTCGGCCACCCCGAAGTGTACATCCTGATCCTGCCGGCCTTCGGCATGGTCAGCCAGATCGTCTCGACCTTCTCGCGCAAGCCCGTGTTCGGCTATCTCGGCATGGCCTACGCCATGGTCGCGATCGGCGGCATCGGCTTCGTGGTGTGGGCGCACCACATGTACACCGTCGGCATGTCGTCGGCGACGCAGGCCTATTTCGTCGCCGCCACGATGGTGATCGCGGTGCCGACCGGCGTGAAGATCTTCTCCTGGATCGCCACGATGTGGGGCGGCTCGATCGAGTTCAAGGCGCCGATGATCTGGGCGGTCGGCTTCATCTTCCTGTTCACCGTCGGCGGCGTCACCGGCGTCGTGCTGGCCAATGCCGGCGTCGACCGCGTGTTGCAGGACACCTACTACGTGGTGGCGCACTTCCACTACGTGCTGTCGCTCGGCGCCGTGTTCGGCATCTTCGCCGGCTGGTACTACTGGTTCCCGAAGATGTTCGGCTACATGTACTCTGAGCGCATCGCCAAGGCGCACTTCTGGTTCACGTTCGTCGGCGTCAACCTGGTGTTCTTCCCGCAGCATTTCCTCGGTCTGTCGGGCATGCCGCGCCGCTATGTCGACTATCCGGATGCGTTCGCCGGCTGGAACCTGATCTCGTCGTACGGTTCCTACATCTCCGGCTTCGGCGTCCTGATCTTCATCTACGGCGTGATCGATGCCTTCGTCCGCAAGGAGCAGGCCGCGAACAATCCGTGGGGTGCGGGTGCGACCACGCTGGAGTGGACGCTGACCTCGCCGCCGCCGTTCCACCAGTTCGAAGTGCTGCCGCGCGTGCAGTAAATTCAAGGCCGCGGCGCACCCTGGGTGCGCCGCGCTCTCTTAAGAAGCGAGACCTGATCTTGTCGGTTGTCGATCACAATGCCATCGAGTTGCCCCGGATCTCCGAGGCCGAAGTGGGCGATTACATCGCGCTGTTGAAGCCGCGCGTGATGTCGCTGGTGATCTTCACCGCGCTGGTCGGTCTGATGATCGCGCCTGATCATGTGCATCCGGTGCTGGCGTTCACCTCGATCCTGTGCATCGCGGTCGGCGCCGGCGCGTCCGGTGCGCTCAACATGGCCTATGAGGGCGACGTCGACGCCCTGATGACGCGGACCGCCAACCGGCCGATCCCGCGCGGCCGGATCACCCAGACCGAGGCGGCCGCGTTCGGCATCACGCTCGCCTTCTTCTCGGTGATGACGCTCGGCATCCTGGTCAACTGGGTGGCGGGCGCGCTGCTCGCCTTCACCATCTTCTTCTATGCCGTGATCTATACGATGTGGCTGAAGCGCTGGACCGCGCAGAACATCGTGATCGGCGGCGCCGCCGGTGCGCTGCCGCCGGTGGTGGCATGGGCCGCCGCGACCGGCTCGCTCTCGGTCGAGCCGATCCTGCTGTTCCTGATCATCTTCTTCTGGACCCCGCCGCATTTCTGGGCGCTGGCGCTGTTCCGCAGCGACGACTATGCCCGCGCCGGCATTCCGATGCTGCCAGTGGTCGCCGGTCCCGACGCGACCCGCTTGCAGATCCTGCTTTACACCATCGTGCTGGTCGCAATCGCGCTGGCGCCGTGGCCGCTCGGCTATTTCGACGCGATTTATGGCCTCACCTCGCTGGTGCTGGGTGCCGGTATGCTGTGGCTCGCCATCGAGGTCTATCGCCGCCGCGAGGGCGCCGCGGCGAACCGCGCCACGCGCCGGCTGTTTGCGTTCTCGATCCTTTACCTGTTCGCGCTGTTTGCCGTTCTCCTCGCCGAGGTGGTGGTCCGCGCGGTTGTACCTGTCTTGATCGGATAGGGACGCCGGGGGGCAAGATGGGGGCGCATGGGATATCAATGGACGAGAAAAACGAACCAGAAGGCATCGTCCTCACCGAGGCGCAGCTCAAGAGCCGCCGCCAGCGTTCGATCGCCATTGCGCTCGCGCTCGGCGTCATGGTGCTGCTGTTCTTCGCCGTCACCCTCGTCAAGGGGCCGGCCGTGCTGGTGCGGCCGCTGTGAGTGAGATGGAGCACCAGGCACCACAGCAAGGCGAGGGCGGCAAGGTCACCCGTCGCACGCTGACGCGCGACGCCCTGGTCGCCTCGATCTGCGGCTTCGTCGTGGTGCTGATGGTCGGCGCTTCCTACGCGGCCGTGCCGTTCTACAACTGGTTCTGCCGCACCACCGGGTTCAACGGCACCACCCAGGTCGCGACCTCGGCGCCGACCGACAAGCCGCTCGATCGCACCATCACCGTCAGCTTCGATTCCAACGTCGCGCCGGGCCTGCCCTGGAAGTTCGAACCGGAGCAGAACAAAATCGACGTCAAGATCGGCCAGGTCGTCACGGTCTACTACACCGTGACCAACCAGTCGGCGCGCACCACCACGGCGCAGGCGTCCTACAACGTCGCCCCGCTGACCGTCGGCGCCTATTTCCAGAAGATCAACTGCTTCTGCTTCACCGAGCAGACCATGGCGCCCGGCGAGAAGCGCGAGATGGCGGTGGTGTTCTATGTCGATCCGGCGCTGGCCAAGGACAGCGAGAACGACACGCTGAAGGACATCACCTTGTCGTACACTTTCTTCCCCGTGCGCGACCCCGCGCCGAAGCCCGTGGCGGCCGGCGAGGTGGAGCAGCGCAAGGGCGGCGGCTAGTTTTGGAATTTCAAGATTAAGACGTGCCTTGCGGCACGCGAATGGAGAGACGGCAATGGCTGAGGCGCAAGTCAAGCATCACGACTATCATCTCGTCGACCCGAGCCCGTGGCCGGTGGTCGGCTCGATCTCGGCCTTCGTCATGGCGTTCGGCGCGATCGGCTGGATGCACCACATGTACTCCGCCGCGCCGATCGTGTTCGGCCTCGGCACCATCGGCGTGCTCTACACCATGGCAGGCTGGTGGGGCGACGTGATCAAGGAAGCCCAGTACAAGGGCGACCACACCCGCGTGGTGCAGATCAGCCACCGCTACGGCATGATCCTGTTCATCGCCTCCGAAGTGATGTTCTTCGTCGCCTGGTTCTGGGCCTTCTTCAACTCGGCGCTGTTCCCGGCCGATGCGGTGCACGCCACCCGCGACGCGGTGTTCGGCTGCGGCCCCGGCACGGCGATGGGCGCCTGCTCGGTCCCCGGCACCTGGCCGCCAAAGGGCATCGAGACCTTCGATCCCTGGCATCTGCCGCTGCTCAATACGCTGCTGCTCCTGACCTCGGGCACCACCGTCACCTGGGCGCACCACGCGCTGCTGGAGAACGACCGCCAGGGCCTCAAGCAGGGCCTGATTCTCACCGTGATCCTCGGCGCCTGCTTCACCTGCGTGCAGGCCTATGAGTACGCCCATGCGACATTCTCGTTCGGCGGCAACGTCTATGGCGCGACCTTCTTCATGGCGACCGGGTTCCACGGTTTCCACGTGCTGGTCGGCACCATCTTCCTGCTGGTCTGCCTGATCCGCGCCTATGCCGGCCATTTCACGCCGAAGCAGCACCTCGGTTTCGAGTTCGCCGCCTGGTACTGGCACTTCGTCGACGTGGTGTGGCTGTTCCTGTTCATCTGCATCTACGTCTGGGGCCACGGCGCCGAGGCAATGGCGCACGGCGCACACTAATCTCAGGCCGACGTGCTAAGAGGGGGCGGCCCGATGGCCGCCCCTTTGCTTTTGAAGAGACCGATGACCGACACCCCGCCCACCGTGACCGACAGCGCCTTGCGCGGCATCGCCTGCCGCTGCCCGCGCTGCGGCAAGGGCAAGCTCTATGCCGGCTTCCTGACGCTGGCGCCGCGTTGCGAGTCCTGCGGCCTCGACTTCGCCTTCATCGATGCCGGCGACGGGCCGGCGATCTTCGTCATCATGCTGGCTGGCGCCATCGTGGTTGCGGCGGCGCTGATCGTCGAGGTGAAGTACCAGCCGCCGTTCTGGGTACATGCCGCGCTGTGGCTGCCGTTGATCGTGGTGACCACGATCCTGCCGCTGCGTTCGATGAAGGCGCTTTTGATCGCGCTGCAATTCCACCACAAGGCCGCCGAAGGCCAACTGATCGAGCGCGACCCGAAATGAATGAGACCACCACGACCCGTCGGCCGAGCGCGGCCGGCTTCGGCCTGTTCACGTTGATCCTGATCGCGGTGTTCATCGCCCTCGGCGTCTGGCAGTTGCAGCGCCGCGTCGAGAAGCATGCGCTGATCGCGGCGCTCGACGCTCGGCTCGCCGCGCCGACCGAGGCGCTGCCGCCACCCTCGGCATGGCCGACGCTGACCTCGGCGAAGGATGAATTCCGCCGCGTCACCCTGACCGCGACCTACGCCAAGCTGCCCGATGCGATGGTTTTCAGCTCCGGCTCCGGCGTGCGCGACGACATTTCGGGCCCCGGTACCTGGGCGTTCCTGCCGGCGAAGCTCGCCAGCGGCGAGATTGTCGTGATCAACACCGGCTTTGTCCAGAACACGATGCAGGACCGTGCCTTCGAGGATCGCGTCACCGGCCGCCTCGTCACCGGCGCGCCGGTCGAACTCACCGGCTATATCCGTTATCCCGAGCCGCCGGGCCGGCTGACGCCGAAGGAAGATGCATCGAAGCGGCTGTGGTTCGTGCGCGACCATCGCGCCATGGCGCAGGCGCTCGGCTGGGGCGAGGTCGCGCCGTTCTATATCGATCTTGCGGCGCCGGTGCCCGACAGCGGGACGCCGAAGCCGGGGCCGCTGAAGGTCCACCTCAAGGACGACCACATGCAATACGCCATCACCTGGTTCTCGCTGGCCGCCGCGGTCACGATCGCCTTCGGCCTGTGGTGGCGCGGCCAGCGGCGCAGGGTGTGACAGGCTAACAAAATGAAAGCGCGCGTCGCCATGGGAGGCGCCGCGCTCGTTTGATCAGCCGACGATGCTCAATGCGCCGCAGGCGCGGCGCCGCCGAGCTTGATGTTGCGCAAGGTCAGTGCCAGCGGGATCGCCGACAGCGCGATCAGCATCAGGACCCAGAACGCATCCATGTAGGACAGGAACGAGGCCTGGGTCTGCACCTGCTGGCCGATCCACTGCACCGCCTGCTGTTGCGCCTGCAACAGCGAATTGCCCTGGGCGACGAAGAAGTCGGTCATCCGGTGCAGCGTGTCCTGGTACTGCGGGCTCGACGGCGTCAGCTGCTCGACCAGCCGGCTCTGGTGGAACTGCTCGCGATGCGTCAGCACGTTGGAGACCAGCGAGACGCCGATCGAGCCGCCGGTGTTGCGCGCCGCGTTGATCAGTGCCGAAGCCTGGTCGGTCTTGCCGGCCGGGATGCCGTCGTACGACGCCGCCATGATCGGAATGAAGATCAGCGGCAGGCCGACGCCGATCAGCATTCGCGAGCGCGCCATGTACCAGAAGCCGAGATCGCCATAGACATTGGTCATGCTGTACATCGAGGCCGCGATGACCAGCGCGCCGAGGATGATCAGATATTTCGGCTGCACCTTGGCGGCGAGCCGGCCGACCACGAACATCATCGCCATCGTCACCACGCCGCCGGGCGACAGCACGAGGCCGGCCCAGGTCGCGGTGTAGCCGAAATCCTGCTGCACCAGCTGCGGCAGGAACTGGGTGGTTGCGAGCAGGATCGCGCCGGTCGCCAGCATCACGAGGAAGCTCGCGCCGAATTGCCGGCTCGCGACCATCCGCAAATCGATCATCGGATTGCGGCGGGTCATCTCCCACGGGATCATCAGCACGAATGCGACGGCGCAGACCGCCGTTGACATGACGATGAAGGACGATCCGAACCAGTCATCCTCCAGGCCACGGTCCAGCGTCACCTCGAGCGCGCCGAGGAAGGTCGCGACCAGGGCGAAGCCGATGAAATCGAACGAATTGTCCTGCTTCTTGTCCTTGGGCTTTGCTGGCTCCTGCAGCACCGCCGCGATCAGGGCGATCGCGAACAGGCCGACCGGGGCGTTGATCAGGAAGCACCAGTGCCAGGACAGGTTATCTGACAGCCAGCCGCCGAGCGTCGGCCCGACCACCGGCGCCACCACGACGGCGATGCCGAACACCGCAAATGCCTGGCCGCGCTTGGACGGCGGAAATGCGTCGGCGAGGATCGACTGCGCCACCGGAACCATGCCGCCGCCGCCGAGGCCTTGCAGGATCCGGAACAGC
Source organism: Bradyrhizobium sp. UBA2491 (assembly GCF_002341725.1). Lineage (NCBI taxonomy): Bacteria > Pseudomonadati > Pseudomonadota > Alphaproteobacteria > Hyphomicrobiales > Nitrobacteraceae > Bradyrhizobium > Bradyrhizobium sp. UBA2491. Next base: position 16,864 of record NZ_DDOP01000029.1, on the reverse strand, counting down.
AGCAGCGCGTTGAGGTTCGGCGCGAAACCGCACAGGATCGAGCTCACCGTGAAGATGCCGAGGCAGATCAGGAAGAACGTCTTCCGCCCCAGCATCTTGGCGAGGAAGCTGGAGGCGGTGAGGATGATGGCGTTGGAGACCAGGTAGCTCGTCACCACCCAGGAGGCTTCATCCTCGCTGACGCCCATGCCGCCGGCGATATAGGGCAGCGCGACGTTGGCGATGGTGGTGTCGAGCACCTCCATGAAGCTCGCCAGCGCGACCACGATGGCGATCAGCCAGGGATTGACGGTGACGCGCGGCGCCGGGAAGCTTTGGGCATCGATTGCTGCTGCACTCATGACAGCCTCCTGCGATCACAGTCTGCCAAGACGCTCGATCAGCGACGGCGCGGGATTGATCCGCACGGTGGGCACCACCGACATGCCCGGGCCGAGCGCGACGTCGGTCGGCGGGTTGTCCATCACGATCTTCACCGGCACGCGCTGCACGATCTTGACGTAGTTGCCGGTGGCGTTCTGCGCCGGCAGCAGCGAGAACGCGGTGCCGGAGCCGGGCTGCACACTCTCGACATGGCCGTTGATGGTACGGCCGGGATAGGCGTCGATCCGCATCGTCACCTTCTCGCCGGGGCGCATCTTGTCGAGCTGGATCTCCTTGAAGTTCGCGGTGACCCAGGTCTGGTCGGGCACGAACATCGTCAGGTTGGTGCCGGCCTGCGCGAGCTGGCCGACCGCGGCGGAGAGGTTGACGACGCGGCCGGGCTGCGCGGCGGTCACCGTCGTATAGGACAGGTTGAGCTTGGCCTGGTCGCGCTGCGCTTCGGCTTGGGCGAGGTTGGCGACCGCGCTCTTGCGCTGCGCTTTCAGCGATTCCACCTGGCGCTGCGCCAAATTCAGCTGCGCCTGTGAGCTCAGCAGCGCGGACTGCTGCTGATGCAGTTGCGAGGTGTATTGCTCGGAATTCTGCACCGTGCCGTAGCCGGTCTGCTCGAGATGCTGGTAGCGCGTCGCCTGCTGCTGGGCGAATGTCAGCGCGGCCTGCGTCTGGTCGACCTGGGCCTGATTGGCCGCGATCTGCGCCTGCTGCACGTCGAGTTGCGCATCGACATTCTCGATGCTGGCCCGGGCGGCGGCGACCTGGGCCTCGGCCTGCGCCAGTGCGACCTGGTAATCGCGGTCATCGAGCCGGGCGATCACGTCGCCGGCCTTGACGTGCTGGTTGTCGGTGACGGGAACCGCGGTGATGTAGCCGGAGACCTTCGGGGCGAGCGCCGATTGCCGCGCCGCGATGAAGGCGTCGTCGGTGGATTCGAAATGCTCGGCGTAGTCCATATAAAGGTACCCGCCGCCGAGCGTGGCGGCGAGCAGCACGGCGCCGATCGCCGAGACCACCGGGCGGCGGCGCAGGAAGCCACGCGGCGCCTTGTCGGGGTCTTCCTGAATAGCTGCCGGCGGCGTCGGCTGCCTATCGGCCGGGCGCTCCTGCGCCGGCGCCTTTGCGGTGGTCTCCGGCCGGTCGGACCTGGTGTTGGGCTCATGGGAGGCGGGAACCGAGGGCGCGCCCTCGATGGCTTCGTGCCCCGGTTGGTCGCGCTCCAAAACAGTGTCTTCGAACATGATGGCTGCTCCTGGCTGATAAGCGAGGTCTGCAAGGCCTGCGCAAAAGGGAACGAGACCGTTCCGTTTATCCGCGACAAATAGTCTCGCCGCAGCGCAGCGTCAATAGGAACGGAACTGTACCGTTCTATTTACAACTAGATGTGATAGGACTATATTACCGGGCGTTACCGGTACGACCGGCCAATGGAACCCAGGGGAAGGCAATGACAACCAGTACCTTGAGGAAGCCGCGGACACCCAAGGCAAAGCTAGTCGAGGTGCGCGCCGGCCGGCCGCCGAAGGAATTGGCCGGCGAGGTCGACGCCCGCATCTTCGATGCCGCCCGTCGGGTCTTTCTCCAGCGCGGCTTCGAAGGCGCGAGCATCGACGAGATCGCCGAAGTCGCGCGCTCTGGCAAGCGCACGATCTATGCGCGCTTCCGCGACAAGCGCGCGCTGTTCACCGAGGTGGTGACACGGGACATCCTGTCCCGCATCGCTGAGTTCAAGGCGGATGCGCCGGTCGGCGCGACGGTGGAGGAGCGCCTCACCAGCGTTGCCTCGACCCTGCTGCATTGGGGGTTCGACGCCGACCGGATCGGCCTGATGCGGCTTGCCATCGCCGAGGCGCACCGCTTCCCCGATCTCGCCGCCACCGTCAACCGCAGGGCGCGCGCACTCAGCACCGAGCTCGGCGTGCACCTCTTGCACGACCTGACGCAGTCCGACGAACTCGGCAGGCTGCCGGCCTTCTCGCCAAAGCAACTGCCGACCACCGCGCGCCTGTTCCTCGACATCATCGCAGTGCCGATGCTGCTGCGGGCGCTGTTTGAGGTGGATCTGAAGGCGCTCGACCCGGAGATCGACGCACATGTCGCGCGCGGCGTCGCGTTCTTCGTCGCTGCATGTCGGAATGGATTCCAGGTCGAACCCGATTGATCCGGGAGTTGATGCCGGACGAATCCGCGCGCCGGGTTGCGGGAGCGGGTTGTTGCAAGGCCTGCTGCGCCCTCCGCAGCGAGCGGAGGCGCACGCTATCCGACGTTTCATGAATTTTCGATCACGGGCTGAATGTCGGGGACAGCTCGCGCGTTGTCATGAAATTGCAATGCGGCGTTGGTCAGATCGTCATCTGCTTAGCCTGCGGGTCGGACCACCAGCGCGGCTAGGGCGGGGTCACTCGTGTTACGCGGCCGGGTGGCCCCGCTGGTGGCCGGAGGCGGCGTTCCGGCTGAACCGTCAGCCGGTAAGCGATCAGCATCGATCCATCGAAGACCTCGAGCGCAGTCTCGCAGACCGGGCAGCGGTATTCGCCGTTGCTGCCGGGCTCGGACCAAAGCTCCAGCCGCCACTTTCTCATCCGCACGTCCCCTCAGCTGACGTCCACGGATGACTGTTTAGCAAGTCCAGAGCCACGGGGCCATGTTCCGCGGCGATATCTCGGTTGCTGCGATCGTCTCAGCCTGCCTGGAAGCCGGGATTCGCTGGGGCTCAGCCCGGGGCGCGCTCCACCGCATGGCGCAGCCAGACCATGCCGCCTTCCAGCGTCTCGCAGTGCGTGAGGCGGAGCGACTGGCCGGCCCCGGGACGATCGCCGTCCGGGCCGTGATAGTCGACGATGCATTGCGATCCGGCGACGCCATCGACCGCCGGAAAGATCAACGTGCTGAATTCGTCGATCAGCCCGTGCTTGAGAAATGCGCCGTTGATGCCGCCGCCGCCCTCGAGCAGCAGCGTCTTCGCACCGAACAGGGCGGCAAGCTGCGCCATCGCACCCGCCAGATCGTCACCTTTGGCGCCGGCGAAGACGTAGGACGCGCCGTCCTCGCGCAGTTCGGCGAGATGGGCGTCGGAGACCTGTTCGCCGAGCACCGCGACCGCGTGATCGCCGCCGACATTGTCCTTGCCGAAATGCACGCGGCCCGATGGATCGATGCCAACCGCGAGCTTGCGGCCGTCGCGGTTGCCGAGATGCGGTTCGCGCGGCAGCTTCGGCGGGTTCTTGATCTGCCGTTCGGTGCCCTTGGCCATCTCGTTCATGGTGACGCGACCGATGATCCATCCGTCGGCATTGAAGCCGTCGTGGATCTTCTCGTAATGGGCACGCAGCACGTCGGCCGCGATGCCGGCGGCAGGCTTGGTGAAGCGGCTGGGATGAAGCCGGCCGTCGATCGACGTGCCCATGTGGCAGATGATGTGAGGGCGCATGAGACAAACTCTTCGGTGAAGCGGTGCAGTGATGACGGTGCGGCGGGACCACGGCTACTTCTGATCTAGGCAGCCGCAGCCACTTTCTCAACGCCGACAACACGGCGGTGGTTCAAACTCCGCGCCGGCTCTCAATCGAACCAGCCGCGCCGCTTGAACCAGAACAATGGTAGCAGGCCGCTGGCGACGATCACCGCGCAGGCCAGCGGATAGCCAAATGCCCAGCCCAATTCCGGCATGTCCTTGAAGTTCATGCCCCAGACGCCGACCAGGATGGTCGGGGGCACGCCGACCACCGACACGATAGTCAGGATCTTGAACAGGTCGTTCTGCTGGATGTTGATGAAGCCGAGCACGGCGTCGAGCAGCAGCTGAATCTTGTCGGACAGCCTCGTCTCGTAGTCGCCGAGCGAGGCGACATCGCGCGAAACCGCCTCGAGCCGCCGCTTCGATGCGGACGTGATCCATTCATTGCCGACGTCGTCGGCGAACGACGCGACCCGGCCGACGCCGAGCAGCATGTCGCGCGCCTTCGCCAGGCGATCGGCCAGTTCGCCGATATTCTCGAGCGCTTCACGTAGCCTGCGGCTGGAGCGCACCGGGCGCTTGGTGCGCACCAGGCCACCCTTGAAGACGCCCCGCGACAGTTGATCGGTCTTGGCGCCGAGGTGCTCCAGCACGTCGGCGCCGCGATCGACCATGGCTTCCAGCAGCGCGGTGAACACGCACATGCCGTTTTGCAGGCTCTTGTCGGTGTCGATCCGCTTCATGACATCGTCGAACGTGCTCAACGCCGCGAACCGCACCGTGACCAGCACGCGCGGGCCGATGATGAAGCCGATATTGGTGATCTCGGCCTCGTTGTTGGCGTCGAGCCGCACCGCCGGCGAGCTCAGATAAAGCCGGTCGTGGTCGCTGATGAGGCGGCTGGAAGCCTCGATCTGGCCCAACGAGCTCTCGGTGGGGACGCGGATGCCGAGCACGCGCTCGACGAACCGCTTTTCCTCCTCCGAGGGAGTAAGCAAATCGATCCAGATAATCTCGGACGGCAATTCGGCGCCGATGCTCTGCCAGTCATCGGTCGCCGACCTGTAGAGCTTTAGCACCTGGTGGGGCTCCGTACGGGTTTTCGCGGGCTGCGGCGCACGACAATAGCGAGGCCCGCTGGCCGGTTCCATGCATCAGGCCGGGGCAGGCCAGTTGCGAAAGCCGGCGTGACGGGTGAGCGAGGTGGGGCGTATGGCCATCATGGGGCGCAGGAGCCGCGTATCGCAAGGCTTGACCGAAAATAGGGTACCCCCCTATACTACAATCATGTCACACACGATCAAGCACAAGTCCAAGCTCGTCGGCCGCGTTCGCCGCATCAAGGGTCAGCTAGAGGCCGTTGAGCGGGCGCTGGAGGCCGAGATCGGCTGTGCCGACGTGTTGATGCTGGTGGCGTCGGTTCGCGGCGCCATCAACGGACTGACTGCGGAATTGCTCGAGGATCACATCCGCCATCACGTCGTGGATCCCTCCCGGGAAAAGGACCCCGAGAAAGCCCAGGGCGCCGCTGACCTGATCGACGTCGTTCGCACCTATTTGAAGTAGCGCTCGCCCGGAAGTGAAGCACATGGCCGATCTGTCTCAGCTGCTCCAGCAGGGCAGCGCCCATGCATGGCTGTTCATCCCAAGCGCGATCCTGCTCGGCGCACTGCATGGTCTCGAGCCCGGCCACTCCAAGACGATGATGGCGGCGTTCATCGTCGCGATCCGCGGCACGGTGTTGCAGGCGGTGCTGCTCGGCCTGTCGGCGACGATCTCGCACACGGCAATCGTCTGGATCATCGCACTCGCGGGTCTGCATTTCGGCCAGCAATGGTCCGGTGAACGCAGCGAAGCCTGGCTGCAACTGGTGTCGGCGGTGATCATCATCACGATCGCGGCCTGGATGGCCTGGCGCACCTGGCGCGAGCAGCATTCCGAACACGATCATCACCATGACCACGATCATCATCACGACGAAACGCGCCAGCTGGTGCTGGCCGGGCAGCCGTTGACGCTCGAAATGTTCGAGGACGGCGTGCCGCCGCGCTGGCGGTTGCGGAGCGACGCCGGCGCGCTGCCGGGCGCCGGCGAGGTTGAAGTCGTCACGATCCGCTCCGACGGCAGCGAGCAATATTTCCGCTTCGCCGAGCAGAACGGCTATCTGGAGAGCATCGTTGAAATTCCGGAGCCGCATGCCTTCAAGGCGCGCGTGTCGGTGCGGGCGGACAGTGTGGAAATCCTGTTCGAAGAGCATGACCACATGGATCTCGGCGATGCCGACGATGCGCATGCGCGCGCGCACGCCGCCGACATCCGCAAGCGCTTTGCCGGGCGCACGGTCACGACCTGGCAGATCATCCTGTTCGGCCTGACCGGCGGCCTGATCCCGTGTCCGGCGGCGATCACGGTGTTGTTGCTTTGCCTCCAGCTCAAGCAGTTCAGCCTCGGCTTCGTGCTGGTGCTCTGCTTCGGCATCGGCCTTGCGATCACCATGGTCTCAGCCGGCGTTGCGGCCGCGCTGGGCCTTCGTCATGTCGAACGTCATTGGAGCGGCTTCAGCAGCTTCGCCCAGCGCGCGCCCTACGTATCGGCCGCGCTGATCGTGCTGGTCGGTCTCTACACCGGCTGGTTGGGACTGCACGGGATCGTCGCCTAGCCGGTCATGCCATTAATCCGATGCGGATGCTTGATCCGCTCCGTCAGATCCGACCGAGGGGTATGGGCACGACAGCCGTCGCCGGGATGGCCAGGAGAGGATATCTAGGCTCCCGCTGCATCCCGTAGCTTGGCTAGCGCTGCTTCCACCACGTCGCGGGTGTACGGTTTCTGCACCACCGGCGCTGATTCCAGTTCGGCCGGGATCGGGGCGCGTTCGCCGTAGCCGGTGGCGAACACGAAAGGCACCTTCAACTCCGACAGCCTAGTCGCGACGGGGATCGAGTTCTCCGAGCCGAGGTTGAGGTCGAGCAGCGCGAAGCCCGGTGTGCTGCGCTCGATTGCGGCGAGCGCCTGCGACACCGAGGCGGCCGTCTCGACATGGCGCGCGCCGAGTTCGAGCAGGATCACCTCCGCACCCATGGCGATGATCAGATTGTCCTCGACGATCAGCGCCGTTCCGGAAATGCGTTGCGCGGCATCGGCTTCGGATTCGAGCTTGGTTGCGATACCGGACATCGACATCAGTTCCACAAAATTCGCCGGGATCGTGAATTTCGCCTGCACGCCGAGCAGGTCGAAACGCAGCTCGGCGTCGCCCTTGAGGTCGAACGGGATCGAACGTTCGATGATCGTGGTGCCGAAGCCGCGCCGCGAGGGCGGCTGTACCGGCGGCCCGCCGCTCTCCTTCCAGTCGATGACGAGGCTCGAATTGCGGTCGAGCTTCCAGACGATCTCGACCTGCCCGGTGGAGTCGGCCAGCGCGCCGTATTTCGCCGAGTTCGTCATCATTTCGTGGACCACGAGCGCGAGCGTCGCGAACGCCTTGGGATCGAGCGCGACGTCCGGGCCGCCCATCTGGATGCGTCCGGCCCGGGAGCCGAGATACGCGCCGGCCTCCGACTCCACCAGCGTCTTCAGCGCGACCGGCGCCCAGTTCAGGCTGGTGATCTGGTCATGGGCGCGGGCCAGTGCCTGGATCCGGCCGCCGAGAACGCCGGAGAACTCCTCGACGCTGGTCGCGGTGTCTTTGCTCTGGGCGACGAGGCCGCGCACCAGTCCAAGGATGTTGCGAACGCGATGATTGAGCTCGGCGATCATCAGCTCCTGCCGCTCCTGCGCGCCCTTGCGCTCGCGCGCGGCGAGGTCGGCGAGTTGCAGGATCACTTCAAGAAGAGTGATCCGCAGGCTCTCGGCGATATGCAGGTCGGCCTGCGTCCAGGGCTTGGATTGGCCATGCACCACCTCCTGCCACAGCTCGAAGCTCTTGCGCGGCGTCAGCCGCGGACCGTGCGGACCCGTGGTGTAGACCTTCTCGGGCGCACCGCCCCAGTTGACCGATTGGGTCACCTCGCGGCGGAAGAAGATCAGGCAGTCGCGCGGCACCCGCGAGATCGGCACCGCGAGAAAGCCCGCGGCGCGGTCGCGGAAAGCGCCGCCGGCGGCATAGACCTTGGCGATCTCCGCGCTCGCGGTGATGCGGCCTGGCGAGGTCCGGTTGATGAAGCCGACCAGATCTTTGACCTCGGCTTCCGTCGGCGTCTGGCCGGACAGCTTGATCTCGCCATTGGACCAGATCGCGATGCCGTCGCATTCGATCATCTTGCGATAGTCGTCGACGAAATCGAAGATTGCGCGCTGGCTGTGCTCATGGGTCGCGGCGGCCTCGATCAGCCGTTCCTGGATCTGCTGGGCGCGCGTCTCGTAGGCAATGGTCGCCTCGCGCTCGCGGGTCTCCAGGATCCAGGAGAACATCTGGCCGAACAACTCCGCCGCGGTGCGACGCTCGAACGAGATGTGGTGCGCGGAGTAATGGTGGCAGGCGAACAGCCCCCACAGCTTGCCGTCGCGCAGGATCGAGACCGACATCGAGGCGCCGACGCCCATGTTTTGTAGATATTCGATATGGATCGGCGACACCGAGCGCAGCGTGCTCATCGAGAGATCAAGCAGGCCCGCGCTGTGGGTCGCCGTCGACAGCAGCGACACCGGGGCCGCATTGACGTCGGCGATGATGCGCAGCCAGTTGCGGGTATAGAGCGCGCGTGCCTGCTGCGGAATGTCTGAGGCCGGGTAGTGCAGGCCGAGGAAGGTTTCGAGACCGGCCTTGGCGACCTCGGCGATGACCTCGCCGGAGCCGTCGGCGGCGAAGCGATACACCATCACGCGGTCGAAGCCGGTCAGGACCTTGACCTGGCGCGCGGCTTCCTGCGCCAGGTCGGTGATGCCACGGGTCTTGCGCACCCGGCCGAGCATCAGGCGGACCAGCTCGCCCGAGTTCACGTCAGGCTCGATTACCGACGGTTCGGCCTCGATCACGAGATAGGCGCCGGAGAAGTGGATGGCGACGTCGAACGGCCTTCCGCCGTCCTGCAACGTCACGCCGAACAGGCGCTCGGTGGCGTCCGGGCCGGTGAGATAGTCGACGCGGGTTCGGATCGCCTCGATCGCGGCGTCGGAGAAGATGCTCTCGAGCGGCCGCTGGAAGATCTGGCCAGGCTCGCGGCCGAGATAGCTCGCCACATTGTCCGAGGCCATGCAGACCGTGAAGTCCGATTGCAGTGCAATCAGGAAGCCGAACGGCTGCACGCTGCCGGGGATGTGGATCGGCTCGCGGTCGCAATTGGTGAGGTCGACTTGCAGCTTCATGGTTGGCTCGCGGCTGTGGCGAACAGGGCGAAGGCGCGGCGGGCGGGTACGATGACGTCATCCTCGTCGGTCAGCTCCGCAGCGTGGCGCTCGAGCAAGGCGAGGAAGCTCGGCCAGAGCTGCTCGCCGGTGCCATGTCGAAGAAAGCCGGTAGCGGCACGAATGCGGGCATTGGCCGTGCGGTCGACGTGCCGCAGCAGGTACGCCGCGCCGAGGCGGGAGCCTTCCAGCACATACAGGGTGCCGAGCAATGCAGGGCGATCGGCTATGGCGGGCGGATCAAGTGGCTGGACCGAGCCGCCGATCGCAGCGAGATCGGCCAGCATGGCGCGGCTGCGGGCGCGGCGATCCCAGTCGGCGACGAGCTTGCGAACCCCGCCCGCGATCAGCGCACGCTCCAGCGGCAGCAGCGCCGCGGCGTTGATCTCGAGGAAACGGCGATAGCCGGCGAGGGTGGAGAGGTCGATGGTCCCGAGCGTGGCGTCGAGGTCTGCGTGATCCGCGGCTGTGGCGGCTTTCAGGACGCTGCGGAGAGAGGTGCGAGGTCGACCGGCGAAATGGTTGGAGACGACGAGAAGCGGCGTCGGACTTGCAGTTTCCGGCATCAGAGTCCTTCAGGTATGAGCGCAATGATGGCCGGCGGCCGGGCGATCACTCGCACGCCAACGCCTGACGGAACTTCAGGTTCCGGAAAGCGCCATTATTTCGCCCGCATCGCCTCCGGCGTGTCCGGCTGGGCGGAAGGATGGGCCCTGGCGAAGGCCGGCAATGCCATGGCGGCCTCGTGGATGCGCTTCACGGTTGGCCAGGGCGACAGGCTGATCTGCTGGTTGATCGCCGCCGTGACGTGGCCGACCAGGCAGATGTCGGCGACGGTCGGCGTGTCGCCGTGGCAGAAACGGCCGGTCGCCTTGTGGCCGGCGAGGTGGCCTTCGAGCGCGGCCAGCGTCTCCACCGTCCAGTGCCGCCGCCAGGCATTCTGCTGGCTGTCGCGCAGATCGAGCTCGCGGTCGAGATAGCGGCGCACCCGCGGCGTGAGCAGCGGATGGCCCTCGCAGGCAACGATCAGCGCCAGCCCGCGCACCCGGGCGCGGCCGAGCGCATCGGCCGGCAGCAGCGGCGGATCGGGATAGGTCTCGTCGAGATAGTCGATGATTGCCAGCGACTGGAACAGCACCGTGCCGTCGTCGGTCACCAGCGCCGGCAGCGCCATCTGCGGATTGATCTTGCGATAGGCATCGGCGCGATGCGCGTCGGCGTCGATGTCGACGAACACGGCCTCAGTCGGCACCTGCTTGAGGTTGAGCGCGATCCGTACCCGAAAGCTCGCCAGCGATCGCCAGAAGGAGAAGAACTGCATGGGGCACGCGCTCCATTCTTCTTCCCTCTCCCCTTGTGGGAGAGGGGGGACGCGATGCGGCGGCATCGCGGACGGGTGAAGGGCCTGTCTCCGCGGACAAAGACCCCTCATTCGTCGCGGACAATGTCCGCGACACCTTCTCCCACAAGGGGAGAAGGGAGGAAAGAGCTACCCCGCCCCCACCTTCTTCTTCCGCCACGCCAGATGCACGCCGCAGGTGCAGCCGGCCGGGTGCGAGGCCAGTTCCTTGGATGTCTCGTCATTGGCGGGCGTCGCGGCCGGTGCGATCACGGTCTCCTTGGCAGCTTCCTGCGATGGGATGTAGTTCAGGATCGGCGCCAGCCAGCGCTCGATCTCGGCGACCGTCATGGCCTTGCGGGCGGCATAGTCCTCGACCTGGTCGCGCTCGATCTTGCCGACGCCGAAATAGAAGCTCTCCGGGTGGCTGAAGTAGAGCCCGGAAACCGACGAGCCCGGCCACATCGCAAAGCTCTCGGTCAGCGTCACGCCAGCAGTGTTCTCGGCATCGAGCAGCTTGAATAAGGTCTGCTTCTCGGTGTGGTCGGGCTGCGCCGGATAACCCGGCGCCGGACGGATGCCGTCGTATTTCTCCAGGATCAGTTCGTCCGCCGACAGGGCCTCGCCGGACGCGTAGGCCCAGAACTCCTTGCGTACGCGCTGATGCATGCGCTCGGCAAAGGCCTCCGCCAGGCGATCGGCCAGCGCCTTGCACAGGATCGACGAGTAGTCGTCATTGGCGTTCTTGAAACGGTCGGCGACCGCGTCCTCGCCGATCCCCGCCGTGACCACGAAGCCGCCGATATAATCCGGCACGCCGGTCTCGACTGGCGCGATGAAATCGGACAGCGCGGCGTTGAACCGGCCCTCGCGCTTCTCGAGTTGCTGACGCAGCGTGTGCAGGGTCGCGATCGTCCTGGTGCGGGTCTCGTCGGCATAAACAGCGATGTCGTCGCCGACGGCGTTGGCCGGCCAGAAGCCGATGGTGGCGCGGGCAGTGAACCACTTCTCCTGGATGATCTGGTCCAGCATCTTGCGGGCGTCGGCATAAAGCGAGCGTGCAACTTCGCCGACCACGGCATCGTCGAGGATCGCCGGGAAGCGGCCAGCAAGCTCCCAGGTCTGGAAGAACGGCGTCCAGTCGATGTAGTCGGCGAGCTCGGCGAGATCATAGGCGTCGAAGCTCTTCAGCCCGAGGAATGCCGGCTGCTTCGGCGGCGCCGCGGCGAAGTCGATCGTGACCTTGTTGGCGCGGGCGTCGGGAAGCTTCAGCCGCCTCTTGTCGGCCTGGGCGCGGAAATGCGCCGCGGAAATCTTGGCGTATTCGGCGCGAACCTCGGCGGCATAGGCCTGCTTCTTCTCCGTCGACAGCAGCGAGGAGGCGACGCCGACCGCGCGGCTGGCGTCGTTGACATGCACGACCGGGCCGCCCGGATAGTTCGGGTCGATCTTGACGGCGGTGTGCACGCGGCTCGTGGTGGCGCCGCCGATCAAAAGCGGCACGTTCATGCCCTGCCGCTCCAGTTCACCGGCGAGGAAGCTCATCTCGTCGAGCGAGGGCGTGATCAGGCCGGACAGGCCGATGATGTCGGCGTCCTCGGCCTTGGCGGTCTCGATGATCTTGTTGGCGGGCACCATCACGCCGAGGTCGATGACCTCGAAATTGTTGCACTGGAGCACGATGCCGACGATGTTCTTGCCGATGTCGTGGACGTCGCCCTTCACGGTGGCGAGCACGATCTTGCCGGCCGTGTTGCGGCCCTCGGCGCCGCCATTGGCCCGGTTGCGCGCCTTCTCCTCCTCCATGAACGGCATCAGATAGGCCACCGCCTGTTTCATGACGCGCGCCGACTTCACGACCTGCGGCAGGAACATCTTGCCGTCGCCGAACAGGTCGCCGACCACGTTCATGCCGGCCATCAAGGGCCCCTCGATCACGTCGAGCGGGCGCGTCGCGTTCTGCCGCGCGGCCTCGGTATCGGCCTCGATGTACTCGGTGATGCCGTGTACCAGCGCGTGGCTGAGCCGCTTCTCGACCGGCCATTCGCGCCAGGCGAGATCCTGCTCCTTAGTCTGCTTCTCCTTGCCGCGGAATTTTTCCGCCAGCGCCAGCAGCCGCTCGGAGGCACCGGGATCGCGGTTGAGGATCACGTCCTCGCAGACCTGACGCAGCTCGGGATCGATGTCGTCATAGACGATCATCTGCCCGGCATTGACGATGCCCATGTCCATGCCGGCCTTGATGGCATAGTACAGGAACACCGAGTGCATCGCCTCGCGCACCGGTTCGTTGCCGCGGAACGAGAACGACAGGTTGGAGACGCCGCCCGAGATGTGGGCGTGCGGCAGGTTCTGCCGGATCCAGCGCGTCGCCTCGATGAAGTCGACGCCGTAATTGTTGTGCTCCTCGAGGCCGGTCGCGATCGCGAAGATGTTCGGATCGAAGATGATGTCCTCGGGCGGAAAGTCGAGCCGCTCGACCAGGATGTCGTAGGCGCGCTTGCAGATCTCGGTCTTGCGCTTGAACGTATCGGCCTGTCCGGTCTCGTCGAACGCCATCACCACCACGGCCGCGCCGTGGCGCTTGGCCACCGTCGCCTCGTGCAGGAACTTCTCCTCGCCTTCCTTGAGCGAGATCGAGTTCACGATCGGCTTGCCCTGGATGCACTTCAGGCCGGCTTCGATGACGTGGAATTTCGAGGAGTCGACCATGACCGGTACGCGGGCGATGTCCGGCTCGGAGGCGACGAGGTTGAGGAACTCGACCATCGCCTTCTCGGAATCGAGTAGGCCTTCGTCCATGTTGACGTCGATGACCTGGGCGCCGTTCTCGACCTGGTCGCGCGCCACCTGAAGCGCCGCGGTGTAGTCGCCCGCGGTGATCAGCTTGCGGAAGCGCGCCGAGCCGGTGACGTTGGTACGCTCGCCGACGTTCACGAACGGAATGGCGTCGGTCAGCGTGAACGGCTCGAGGCCGGAGAGCCGCAGCCGCGGCTCGATCTCGGGCACGACGCGCGGCTTGTGGGGGGCGACGGCTCTGGCGATCGCCGCGATATGGTCGGGCGTGGTGCCGCAGCAGCCGCCGACGATGTTGACGAGGCCGGCAGCGGCGAATTCGCCGATCAGCCGCGCCATGTAGTCCGGCGTCTCGTCGTACTGGCCGAACTCGTTGGGCAGGCCGGCGTTCGGGTAGGCACAAACCAGGGTGTCGGCGACGCGGCCGATGTCGGCGATGTGGCCGCGCAGATCCTCGGCGCCGAGCGCGCAGTTGAAGCCGATCGTGATCGGCCTGGCGTGCTTCACCGAATGCCAGAACGCCTCTGGCAATTGCCCGGAGAGCAGGCGGCCGGATTTGTCGGTGATGGTGCCGGAGATCATCACCGGCACGTCGATGCCGCGCTCTTCCATCAGCTCGGCGATCGCGTAGAGCGCCGCTTTGGCATTCAGCGTGTCGAAGATGGTCTCGACCAGCAGCATGTCGGCGCCGCCATCCAGCAGGCCGCTGGCCTGTTCACGATAGGCCTTGCGCAAATCGTCGAAGGTCACCGCGCGGTAGCCGGGATTGGCGACATCGGGCGAGATCGAGGCGGTGCGGTTGGTCGGGCCGAGCGCGCCGGCGACGAAGCGCTCCCTGCCGTCTTCGGCCGACACGCGATCGGCCGCGGCGCGAGCGAGCCGGGCGCCTTGCAGGTTCAGCTCATAGGCGAGCTCCGACATGTCGTAGTCGGCCTGCGCGATCGAGGTCGAGGAGAAGGTGTTGGTCGCGACGATGTCGGCGCCGGCGCGCAGATACGCCGCGTGGATGTCCTCGATGGCCTTGGCTTGCGTCAGGATCAGGACGTCGTTGTTGCCCTTGATGTCGCGGTGGAAATCCTTGAAGCGCTCGCCGCGGAACGCGGCTTCGTCGAACAGCAGGCCCTGGATCACCGTGCCCATGGCGCCGTCGAGCACCAGGATCCGTTCGCGGGCAGCCGCGAGCAAGGCGGTACGCTTGGCAGAGACAGGAATCGACATGGATCAGGCAGCCTTCTGTGCGCCATTCGGCCGAATGCCGAGCAGATGGCTGACCGCGAACACCAGGTCCGCGCGGTTCATGGTGTAGAAGTGGAAGGTGTCGACGCCGCGCTTGAACAGCTTCTGCACCTGGCCGGCGGCAACGGTGGCCGCGACCAGCTTGCGGGTCTCGGCATCGTGGTCGAGGCCGTCGAACTTCTCGGCAAGCCAGCCCGGCACGCTGGTGCCGGCGCGGGTGACGAAATTGCGAGCCTGCTTGAAATTGTGCATCGGCATGATGCCCGGCACGATCGGAATCTCGATGCCGCGCGCCCGCACCTTGTCGACATAGCGATGGTAGAGGTCGTTGTCGAAGAACACCTGGGTGATCGCGCGTGTCGCGCCGGCATCGACCTTGGCCTTCAGCGTATCGATGTCGGCGTCGAAGTCGGCGGCTTCAGGATGCTTCTCCGGATAGGCGGACACCGAGATCTCGATGTCGGCGTGGCGTTTCTTGATGCCGGCGACGAGTTCGGCCGAACTCTGGTAGCCGTCCGGATGGGTGAAGTAGGGCGTGCCGATGCCGCCGGGTGGATCGCCGCGCAGGGCCACGATGTGGCGGACGCCGACCTCGTGATAGCGGTCGACGATCTCGTCGATCTCGCTCCGCGAACTGCTGACACAGGTCAGATGCGCGGCCGGCAGCAGATCGGTCTCGCGCAGGATGCGGGCGATGGTGGCATGCGTGCGCTCGCGGGTCGAGCCGCCGGCGCCATAGGTGACGGAGACGAAATTCGGCGTCAGCGGCGCCAGGCGATTGATCGTGTCCCAGAGCGTGCGCTCCATCTCCTCGGTCTTCGGCGGGAAGAACTCGAACGAGATTTTCGGAACGTTTGGCGCACGGTGCCCATTCGGCACGGGAGAAACGGTCTCGGTCATGATACGCAACGGCTCCGCGAGGCAGATGGCTGGCCTGGATATGGAGGCCCCAAGATAAGCGAAACGGGCCGGATCAAACAGCCCATCGGATATGGGAAATTGCCCATTTTAGGAAGAGTAGATGATAAAATCGGTGATCTGGGACGGCTAGTGGGTAGAAGGTTTGTCTAGCGGGGTACAAGTATAATTTATTGATATATAACAACTAAACTCATGATACTTGATCCGGTTGTGGATTGCAACTGTCCGTGGGCAGGATGACTTATGGATGAAATGATGTATTTTGTCCCAATATCCGTGACCGGTGCCGGCATTCCCTCGCGGGACAGCTCTGCACGCCGCGGGTCTTTGTCGCCTCATGACGCCACACTAGGCTGTCGGCCATGATCCCGCTCTCGGTCCTCGATCTGTCCGTCGTCACCACCGGCACCAAGCCTGCGGTTGCGCTACGCAACAGCATCGATCTGGCACGCCATGTCGATGGTCTCGGCTATGTCCGGTATTGGCTCGCCGAACACCACAACCTCGCCTCGGTCGCGAGCCCGGCACCCGATCTGATGATCGGCCAGATCGCGGCGGTGACGCAGCATATCCGGGTCGGCTCCGGCGGTGTGATGCTGCCCAACCATGCGCCGCTGGTGGTGGCCGAGCGGTTCAAGATGCTGGAGGCGCTGTTTCCGGGCCGCATCGACCTCGGCCTCGGCCGGGCACCGGGTACCGATGGTGCGACCGCCTACGCATTGCGCAGCCGGCTCGATCGCCGCGAGGGCGACGACTTCCTCGAGCGGCTGCACGAATTGACGTTGTGGGAGACGCGCGACTTCCCGGCCGGCCACCCCTATAACAATGTCGTGGCGATGCCGGACGATTCGCCGCTGCCTCCGATCTGGCTGCTCGGCTCGAGCGATTATTCCGCCGAGCTCGCCGCCCAGGTCGGGATGGGCTTTGCGTTCGCGCATCATTTCGCCACCCATGACGCTGTTGCGGCGATGTCGAATTATCGCGCGCATTTCAAGCCGTCGGGCTGGCGCGCGGCGCCGCAGGCGATCCTGGCGGTTGCCGCCGTCACGGCGGAGACCGACGCGGAGGCCGAGCGGCTTGCGCTGTCGGCGTCGTGACAGAAATCTGCAATCCGCTAGATCGGGATGACGTTAGGTTGAATCGGTTTGGCCACGAACACGATTCACCTCTCCCCGGCGGGGAGAGGTGAACTTCCGATGCCGTTCCAGCTCAACCTAATCCCATCCCGCTCTAGTCTAGAAAGGCACGCGGGCGTTTTCGGGAGGCCGGTGTCCGGTCGGTACGGAGGCCGAAGGAACGGACATCGGCACATCGCGTTCTCCTGAAAAGGGAGCTTGGCCATGCGCAAGGCGATCGCGCGGCTTGATGCGGAGCAGAAGGCGCAGCTGCTT
>NZ_DDOP01000073.1:2900-3411 GCF_002341725.1 Bradyrhizobium sp. UBA2491 | reverse complement strand
CCTCGCCGGTCTTCTCATCGAACAGCGGCGCGAACCAGCCGCCGAAGCTGAAGCCGCCGATCGGATCTTCCTGCGGGCCGCCCGGGGACTGCATGACGCCGTCCAGGCTGATGAAGGCGCCAACAACAATCTTTCTCACTTCAAGCTCCCTGGGTGATCATCATCGAGATGCCCCCAGGACGACGTGGATTGGGAGAATCCGACACGCTGCGCGAAATTCTTCGCAGGATTTCTGGCAGTGCCGTCCCATCGCGCGAATCCCGGTCACGCCAGATCAGGCATGCGCCGGCCGTGTCAATTGCGACTTAGTGACACCATTTCAGGTGGAACCCTGACGCCGCTTCGCCGTTTTTTCCTGTTCCAACTCTGCCGTTTCAACCGTTCTTCGAACGGCAAAATCCCACAACAAGGAGAAAATGATGAAGTTGGGAACTTTGGTCGTGACCGCAATCACTGCCGGTGCCATGACGTTGACCACGATTGCCCCTTCGGTCGCCGCGCCGCTCGCGCC
>NZ_DDOP01000073.1:2348-2717 GCF_002341725.1 Bradyrhizobium sp. UBA2491 | reverse complement strand
GGTCGCCGCGCCGCTCGCGCCCGCCCGGTTGCAGGACCAGCCCACCTCCGTCGAGCATGTGCAGTATCGTCACTGGCATGGCGGCGGCCCGCGCTATGGCTATCGCGGTGGTTATCGCGGCGGATACCACCATCACCACGGCGGCGGAAACGGCGCGGCGATCATCGGCGGTCTTGCGGCCGGTGCCATCATTGGCGGCGCGATCGCGGCGAGCCAGGCCAAGGCCAACAACGACGCCTATTGCTCTCAGCGCTTCCGTTCCTACGACCCGGCTTCGGGCACCTACATCGCGAAAGGTGGCGTGCGCCGTTCCTGTCCGTAAGTCGGCGCCCCCCACACAGATCATTTGTGATGCCCGGCCTTGTGCCG
>NZ_DDOP01000073.1:1582-2094 GCF_002341725.1 Bradyrhizobium sp. UBA2491 | reverse complement strand
CCGGCCTTGTGCCGGGCATTTCCGTTTCGGAACAAGACGAGCCGGCTTCGCTAGGTCGACAGTTGAGGCTTGCCGTAGACCTGGTCCGCGCGCTTCTCGAACGCCGCGGCGAAGCGCGAGAAGGCGGCGTCGAACATCGAGCCCATCAGGATCGCCAGCATCCGGCTCTTGAACTCGTAGTTCAGGAAGAAGCCGACATCGCATTCGGTCTCGGACTTCGGTTCAAAAGTCCAGCGGTTCTCCAGATTGCTGAACGGCCCGCGCAGATATTCGACCAGGATCTTCAGATTGGGCCGGTCGAGCGTCACCTTGCTGGTGAATGTCTCGCGCACCAGCTTGAAGGAGACCGTCATGTCGGCCACCACGATCTCGGTGCCGTCGTCCTTTGGCGTGCGCTGGCGGATCTTGAGCGCCTGGCACAGCGGCACGAATTCCGGATAGCGCTCGACGTCGGCGACCAGATCGAACATTTGCGGGGCGGAATGGTGGACCCGCCGCTTGCTGGAGAATCG
>NZ_DDOP01000073.1:544-1372 GCF_002341725.1 Bradyrhizobium sp. UBA2491 | reverse complement strand
CCGCCGCTTGCTGGAGAATCGAGGCATCAGTGGATACTTGTGAGGTTTCTTGCACGGTTTAGCGTGAGCGCGAGGCCCTTCAGATAGTCGTCCGCCTGCGCCCGGTGGGTGAAGCAGACCAGCGACTGATCAGGGCGCAAACCTTGGAAATATTCGATCAGCTTCGGCCGCTGCTGTTGGCGATAGGTCCAGACATAGCGGAAGAATTCAAGGTCGATCTTCTCCGGGCAACCCTCCGCCATCTCGGCGCGAACCCGGCCGTAGCTTCCGGCGATGCGCCGGAAAATCCCGAGCATGCAGGTCGATCGCGGCAAGTCGAACCAGATGATCGTATCGGAGAGCTGCCGGCGCAGCTCACCCGCACCGTTCCTGGTGTAGTTCCCGTCCATGATCCAGCGCGGCTCGCGCGCGGCCTCGGTCATGCGGCGCTGGAATTCGTCCCTGTTGGACTCGACCCAACCCGGCTTCCAGAACAGCGCATCGATCGACACGGTCGGGATGCCCGTGATCCCGGACAGCCGCCGGGCAAAGGTCGACTTGCCGGATCCCGACGATCCCATCACCAGAACGCGCTGCATTGGTCCAGTCCAAGGTTCGGTCGAGGCTCGATCGCGCAATGGCGCGCGCTGGCGCCGGCTCGCCGCCGTCTGCAATATCTAGCGACCGCGGGCCGTGCGCGCCGCCTGCAATTTGGCAAAGTCCTCGCCGGCATGATGCGACGAGCGCGTCAGCGGGCTCGCCGACACCATCAGGAAACCCTTGGTATAGGCGACGCGCTCGTAGCCGGCGAATTCGTCCGGGGTCACATAGCGCATCACGGCGTGATGC
>NZ_DDOP01000073.1:0-308 GCF_002341725.1 Bradyrhizobium sp. UBA2491 | reverse complement strand
GATACTGGCCGATGGTCAGGAAATCGACCTCCGCCGAGCGCAAATCGTCCATCACCTGCAACACCTCGTGCCGCTCCTCGCCGAGGCCGACCATGATGCCGGACTTGGTGAAGATGGTCGGATCGATCTCCTTGACCCGCTGCAAGAGCCGGATCGAATGGAAATAGCGCGCACCGGGCCGGACCGTCAGGTAGCGCGACGGCACGGTCTCCAGATTGTGGTTGAAGACGTCGGGCTTGGCCGCGACCACGCGCTCCAGCGCACCGTCCTTGCGCAGGAAGTCCGGCGTCAGGATCTCGATCGTGGTG
>NZ_DDOP01000036.1:0-27436 GCF_002341725.1 Bradyrhizobium sp. UBA2491 | reverse complement strand
CCGATCCGGCGAGACCGTCATCCGGTCCGCCAGCGCCGCGCCGGCGGCGGCCGCCACGGCGTCCGCGGCGCTGGCGGACCGGATGACGGTCTCGCCGGATCGATCTCCGATGAACTGAGCCCGACGGCGGCACCGGAAGCCGCCGACGCCGTCGCCGATTTCGACGGCCGTGATGCCGAGCCGGCGCCTTCGCTGGAACAGCCCGAATTGGTTACCCAGCCGGCGGAGTGGCACCCGGTCGAGGCGGCACCTGCCGAGACGGTCGTGGCACCTGTGGCGGAAGCTGCCAGTGCAGTCGCCGAGGACACCGTTGCCGACGGCGACCGCGCGCAGCGCCGCCGTTCGACGGTGCGCGAGAAGGTCAGCTTCGCGTCGAGCCCGCAGCCCGAGACGCCGGCGCCCGCGCTCGTTCAGGGCCCGGCCGAGGAAGCGGCCCCTGCCCCCGAACCGGCGGCGGCAGCCTCGGAGCCGGTGTCGGCCGCAACGGCCGAGGCTCCGGCCCGCAAGGGCTGGTGGTCGCGCCGCTTCGGCGGTGGCAACTAGCACCCCCTGCAAGTCAAAACGCCCGGTTTACGCCGGGCGTTTTCATTGGACGGGCAACCCGCTCATCTGAAGCGGAGCCTGACGGAGACAGACGTCAATGCAAAGCGCGATCGTTCTGGGCGGCGGCATGGTGGGCGTCAGCACCGCGCTGCATTTGCAGCGCCGCGGCTGGTCGGTCACGCTCGTTGACCGCAAGGAACCCGGCCGGGAGACCAGTTACGGCAACGCCGGCATCATCCAGAGCGAAGCGGTGCGGCCCTACCCGATGCCGCGCGATCCGGCTGTCCTCGCCAGGATCGCGATGGGACGTACCAACGACGTGCGCTATCGCCTGGCCGCGCTGCCGCAGCACGCCGGTCCGCTGCTGCGTTACTGGTGGAACTCGACGCCCGAGCGGCACCGCGAAGCCACCATCGCCTGGGCACGCCTGATCGCCCACGCCACCGCGGAGCACGACACGCTGATCCGCGATGCGCATGCCGACAATCTGATCCGCCGCGCCGGCTATCGGCTGCTGCATCGCGACCCGGTGGCGCTGGAGCAGGCGATCGCCGTCGCGGAAGAGAACCGGCGCGACTTCGGCGTGCAGTTTCGCGTGCTCGACGGCCGCGAACTCGCCAAGGCGGAGCCGCTGCTGCGCGACGACCTGCCCGGCGCCATCCACTGGCTCGGGCCGTGGACCGCGTCGGACCCCGGCGGTCTGGTTTCCGCCTATGCCGGATTGTTCGAGCGTCTCGGCGGCACGCTGTTGCGCGGCGATGCGCAGACGCTGACCGAGACAACGTCCGGCTGGTCGGTCGAGACGAATAGCGGTCGGATCGATGCCGCAAGCGTCGTGGTCGCGCTGGGACCGTGGTCACCGCAATTGCTGCGCAAGTTCGGGTACCGGATCCCGCTGGTGCGCAAGCGCGGCTACCACATGCACTATCAAGGCGGCCGCTCGCTCGACCTGCCGCTGGTCGACACCGCCAATGGCTATGCGATGGCGCCGATGGCCAAGGGCATCCGCATCACCACCGGCGCGGAGCTGACCAGTCCGGACGCGCCGGCGACGCCGATCCAGCTCGGCTACGCCGAAGCCGCCGCACGGCAACTGATCGAGATCGGCAGCCGCGTCGAGCCCGAACCCTGGTTCGGCACCCGCCCCTGCACCACCGACATGCTGCCGGTGCTCGGACCGGTGCCGAGCCATCGCGGGCTGTGGGTCAATTTCGGTCACGGCCATCAGGGCTTCACGCTCGGCCCTGCGACGGCACGGGTGCTCGCCGAAACGATGAACGGCGAGGCATCCGCGGTGGACACCTCGCCGTATCGGATCGACCGCTTCTGACGCCTGACGAGATCAGGCTGAACTGGAACGGCGTCGGAGGTTCACCTCTCCCCGGCGGGGAGAGGTGAACCAAGACCGCGTCAAGTCGCTTCAACCCAAACTCATCCTGCTTTAGCGGCGGACGCGGATCAGTCCGTCGTCAGCGCGGTCTCCATGTCGGTCGGATCGATCTGCCGCGCGAGATTGGCGTTGAGCTTGTCGCGATCGAGCTCGCCTTCCCACCAGGCGACGATCACGCAGGCGACGCCGTTGCCGCACAGATTGGTCAGCGCGCGGCACTCGCTCATGAACTTGTCGATGCCGAGCACGATCGCCATGCCCGGCACCAGCCGCGGATCGACCACCGCAAGCGTCGCCGCCAGCGTGATGAAGCCCGCGCCGGTGATGCCGGACGCGCCCTTCGAGGTCAGCATCGCCACGACCAGGATCGTGAGCTGCTGGCTGAACGAAAGGTCGTAGCCCAGCGCCTGCGCGATGAACAGCGTCGCCAGCGTCATGTAGATGTTGGTGCCGTCGAGGTTGAACGAGTAGCCCGTGGGGACCACGAGACCGACCACGGACTTCGAGCAGCCGAGACGTTCGAGCTTCTCCATCAATGACGGCAGCGCGCTCTCGGACGACGACGTACCGAGCACGATCAGGAGTTCGTCCTTGATGTAGGCCAGGAACCTGAAGATCGAGAACCCGGCGATGCGCGCGATGATGCCGAGCACCACGAACACGAACAGCGCGGCGGTCAGATAGAAGGTCGCGATCAGCCCCATCAAATTGAGGATCGCGCCGGTGCCGAACTTGCCGATGGTGAAGGCCATCGCGCCGAACGCGCCGATCGGCGCCGCGCGCATCACGATCGAGATGACGCCGAACACCGCATGCGCAGCGTCGTCGATGAACGAGCGGATGGTGTGGCCGCGCTCGCCGAGCCCCATGATCGCGAAGCCGAACAGCACCGAGAACAGCAGCACCTGCAGGATCTCGCCCTGCGCGAAGGCGCCGACCACGGTGTCCGGAATGATGTGCAGCACGAAGTCGACGCTCTTCTGCGCCTCCGCCTGCTTGGCGTAGCCGGCAACTGCCTGCGCGTTCGCCGCGGCATTGCCGAAGCCCGCGCCGGGCTTCACGATATTGCCGACGAGCAATCCGATCACCAGCGCGAAGGTCGAGACGACCTCGAAATAGACCAGCGCCTTGACGCCGATCCGGCCGACCTTCTTGGCATCCTGGATATGGGCGATGCCCGAGACGACGGTGCAGAAGATGATCGGCGCGATCACCATCTTGATCAGCTTGATGAAGCCGTCGCCGAGCGCCTTGATCCACTCGTTGGTGGCAAGCGTCGGCCAGAACGCGCCAGCCAGCGCACCAAGCACGATCGCGATCAGGACCTGGATGTAGAGAATCTTGTACCACGGCTTGCTACCGGCAGACGCCGGTGAAGCCGTGGCAACGGTTGCCGTTGCCATGTGTCACTCCCCCTCAGAAATGGCGGAAAATAGCCAAGATCAACTTGGCTGTTCGAGTCAAACCGGAACTGTGTTGGCTTTGCTGCCTGCCCGCGACGATCTGCCGCGCACGGCGCCGCCGAGTTGGGCGCCGGGCCGCGAGACCGATCTGTCAGGCAAGACGGAAGGCTCTTGAAGTGGGCGCTATTTAAGCCAATGCGCGATCCGCGCAACTGCTTCCTGCATCTCCGCGGCCGATCGTGCATAGGAAAAACGGATGAAGGCGCGGCCGTGGATCGGATCGAAATCGACGCCGGGGGTCGCCGCGACATGCGCCTTCTCCAGCATCTCGCTGGCGAAGGCAAAGCTGTCGGAGGTGAAGTCGGAGACGTCGGCATAGAGATAGAACGCGCCGTCGGCCGGCAGGAACTTGGTCAGGCCGGCTTTCGGCAGCCCCTCGATCAGGATGCGGCGGTTCTCCTGATAACCGCGCTTGATCGCCTCCATCTCCTCGCGGCCCTCGAACGCCGCTTCGGCCGCGATCTGCGACAAGGTCGGCACCGAGATCGACAGGTTCTGTTGCAGCCGCTCGATCGGCCGCACCAGCACGTCGGGCACCACCATCCAGCCGACGCGCCAGCCGGTCATGCAGAAGTATTTCGAGAACGAGTTGATCACGAGCGCGTTCGGCGACAGCTCGGCGGCCGTCACCGCGGGGAATGCGTAGTCGAGCCCGTGGTAGATTTCGTCGGAGATGAAGCGGATGCCGGCACTGTCGGCGGCGGCCATCAGGTTCGACAGCGCCTCGCGCGACATCATGGTGCCGGTCGGGTTGGCGGGGCTGCCGACCAGCACGCCCTTGAGCGGCGCCTTGCGGTGGGCCGCCAGCAGCGCCTCCCCGGTCAGCGCGTGGCGGGTGTCGCCGGAGGTTTCGATCAGCACCGGCTCGCAGCCGAGCGCGGTCAGGATATGCCGGTACGGCGGATAGCCGGGCACGGTGACCGCGACCCGGTCGCCCGGCTCGAACATCGCAAGAAACGCCAGGATGAACCCGCCCGACGAGCCGGTCGTGACGATGATCCGGTCAGCATCGACCGCGCAACCATACGTGTCCCGGTAATGCCGGGCGATGCGCGCGCGCAGCGTGGGGATGCCGAGTGCGGAGGTGTAGTCGATCCGCCCGCCGGTCAGCGCGGCCTGCGCGGCCGCGATCGCCTGCTGCGGCGCGCCCTCCGCGGGCTGCCCGACCTCCATGTGGATGACATGGCCGCCCGCCGCCTCGATTCGCGCCGCGGCGGCCATCACGTCCATCACCATGAATGGTGGAACATCGCTCCGCCCGGACGCTGTCAACAGGCTGTTCAAACGGTCTCTCGGTGTCGCTTCACGCATGGATTTCTGCTATTGCACGGCCGCAGCCGAATTCGGGTTCCCGTTACCCTTCTGCCGCCCCAGACTGGCCGCATTCGGTGGCTCCTTATAACGCTTTCAGGCCCAGTGAATACCCCAAGCGAATACCCGGTACGCGTGAAGAAGAACTGCAAAAACAACAGGCTGCGCAGCGCCCCGAATCCAGCCGGGACGACGGTCGGGGTTTGCCTCGATGGCGCCGGCCATCGCCGGTAGATCGCCCGATGCTGTTCCGCCCCGCGCTTCGCGCCCGAACGTTCAAGTTGACCGCGCTGTTGACCGCGGTCGCGCTCGCGATCGGCCCGGTCGTGCCTGCACGGGCGCAGCAAAAGGGGCCGCCGGTGCTGCGCGACACCGAGTCCGAGCAGTTACTGCGTGAATACACCAGGCCGATCCTGCGCGCCGCCGGCCTGGAGAAGCAGAACATCCAGATCGTCATCATCAACGACGGCTCGTTCAACGCCTTCGTCGCCGACGGCCGTCGCATCTTCGTCAATTACGGCGCGCTGCTGCAATCGGAGACGCCGAACCAGATCATCGGCGTGCTGGCGCACGAAACCGGCCATCTGGCTGGCGGCCATCTCGCCAAGATGCGCGAGCAGCTGGCGCAGGCCCAGACCCAGATGATCATCGCGATGCTGCTCGGCGTCGGCGCACTCGCCGCAGGTGCCGGCGGCCGCAGCGGCGGCAACGGCCTCTCCAGCGCGGGCGCCGCGGCGATCTCGGCACCGCAATCGGTGATCCAGCGCACGCTGTTGTCCTATCAGCGCCAGCAGGAGGAGAACGCCGACCGCGCCGGCGTCAAATTCCTCACCGCCACCGGACAGTCCGCCAAGGGGATGTACGAGACGTTCAAGCGCTTCACCGACGAGAGCCTGTTCGCCTCGCGCGGCGCCGATCCGTATCTCCAGTCGCACCCGATGCCGGTCGACCGCGTCTCCGCGCTGCAAGACCTGGCGCGCTCCAGCCCCTATTGGGACAAGAAGGACGATCCGGCGCTGCAACTGCGTCACGACATGATGCGCGCCAAGATCTCGGGCTTCATGGAGCGGCAGGACACGGTCTATCGCCGCTATCCACTGTCCAACACCAGCCTGCCGGCGCGCTATGCCCGCGCGATCACGACCTATCTGCACGGCGATCTGCGTTCGGCGATCGCGCAGATCGACGGCTTGATCCAGGTGCAGCCCAACAATCCCTATTTCTACGAACTGCGCGGCCAGGCGCTGCTCGAGGGCGGCCGGCCGGCGGAGGCCATCGCACCGCTGCGCCGCGCCGTGCAGCTCTCCAGCAACGCGCCGCTGATCGAGATGCTGCTCGGCCAGGCGATGGTCGCCTCCGACAACAAGGCCTTCACCGACGAGGCGATCAACATGCTGCGCGCCGCGGTGGCGCGCGAGCCCGAGGCGCCGCTCGGCTACACCCAGCTCGCGATGGCCTATGGCCGCAAGGGTGACTATGCCCAGGCCGATCTCGCCTCGGCGCAGGCGGCCTATCTGCGCGGCGACACCAAGACCGCCCGCGAACTCGCGTCGCGCGCCAAGACACGATTCGCGATCGGCACGCCCGGCTGGGTCAAAGCTGACGACATTGTGAGCGCCAAGCCCATGCCGGGTCAGAAAAACAACTAGAAATAAACCGTAGTTCCATACAACGATCACCGAAACCGGCCCACGGCCTCGCCGTATTTTGGGCCACCTCGAACAAGGATTTTGCCATGCCAGCGCTTCGATTTCTTGCCCCTGCCCTGCTCGCGCTCGGCGTTTGCGCCGCGCCGCTCACCGCGTCCGCGCAGAGCTTCACCGACACCCAGCGCGGCGACATCGAGACCATCGTGCGCAGTTACCTGATCGCGCATCCGGAGGTGCTCGAGGAGGCGATGAACGAACTGAGCAAGCGGCAGGCCGCGGCCGAAGCCGAGAAGCATGAGCAGAGCGTTGCCAAGAACGCCGACACCATCTTCAACTCGCCGCGCGGCGTCGTGCTCGGCAACAAGGACGGCGACGTCACCTTCGTCGAGTTCTTCGATTACAATTGCGGCTACTGCAAGCGCGCGATGTCCGACATGATGGACCTGATGAAGTCGGATCCGAAGCTGAAGGTGGTGCTGAAGGAATTCCCGGTGCTGAGCCAGGGTTCGGTCGAGGCCGCGCAGGTCGCGGTCGCCGTACGCATGCAGGATCCGACCGGCAAGAAGTATCTCGAGTTTCACCAGAAGCTGCTGGGCGGCCGCGGCGCCGCCGACAAGGCGCGCGCGCTGGCGGTCGCCAAGGACGTTGGTCTCGACATGACGAGGCTCGAGAAGGACATGGCGAGCCCCGAGGTGAAGGCGACCATCGAGGAGAACTTCCGCCTCGCCGAATCCATGGGCATGAACGGCACGCCGAGCTACGTGATCGGCAAGCAGGTCGTGATCGGCGCGGTCGGTGTCGACAACCTCAAGGAAAAGATCGGCATCGCCCGCTGCGGCAAGGCGACCTGCTGATCGCTTCCAGGCACATCCGTTCACTCAGCGAAATCCGGCTGCCATGCAGCCGGATTTTTTATTGCGATCGCCGCACCTACTCCGCACCGGCCGCATGGGGAGCTCGATCTCGCGAGCTTGGAGTTCGATTGGGCCTGTGGTTGAAGCACTTTCGCGTTCATCCCGCATTCACGAAACAAACTGCGAGGAACCGGAAATCGACAGGAACATCGCACATGATCCCTCGTTGTCGGCGCGGGCAATGCTGACACATGAGGAGGACTACGATGTCTAACCGATTTCTGATTTCTGTCGCCGCGGCGGCCCTGATCGCCGGCACCGGCCTTGCCAATGCGCAGGGCGCGGGCGGCGCAAGCAAGGAATCGCCGGCGGCCGGCGGTGGCGCGGCCATGCAGCACTCCGCGCCGTCGGGTGGCGCGTCGTCGGGCACGATGCAGCACGATACGGGCGGCATGAAGGGCGCCGAATCCGAGAAGTCCGGCCCGGCCACCAAGGGCGCACAGGACGATACGCAGAAGTCGAAGAGCATGCGCTCGGAGAACGATGCGACCAAGGGCGCCAAGGACAGCGCGAAGGACATGAAAGCCGAGAGTCACGACAAGAACGGCAGCATGAAAGCCGAGGGTCGTGACAAGAGCGGCGCCCCGACCAACCAGAACGCCCAGACCAAGAACCCGACCGACACCAACCGCGCGCAGACCAACGACACCAGCCGCACGCAGACCACGACCGGTAACGCCGCAACCTCGGCCACCGCGGCTCCGCCGGCCGAGAAGCGCACCGAGATCACGACCGCGATCAAGTCGGAGCACGTCACCGAAGTCACCAATGTGAACTTCAACGTGGCGGTCGGCACCCGCGTCCCGACCGAGGTGCACTTCTACCCGGTGCCGGAGCGGGTCGTGACGATCTATCCGCAGTGGCGTGGCTACGAGTTCATCCTGGTCCACGGCCGCTACATCATCGTGCAGCCGGAGACCCACGAGATCGTCTACATCATCGAGGGCTAGCATGGCCTCTACGCGAGGGCGCCAATGCGTGCCCTCACCCACTCTCGACCCCGCCCCCGAGGGCGGGGTCTTGCGTTCGCCACATCCGCAAACGCCGGTGGATGGCGGCCCGGGGGCGCAACCCGAAGCGGCTTCCGTGAGACTTGGTTAATCAAGCAATTTCTGCGGGTTACGCCAGCCACCTGATGGGGTAGAGGAAGCCGTTGAAGACGTTCCGATTTCACCTAAAGGCTTCCCCTGCGGCCGGTTGTTACCTATAACCCGGCCCACTCCACCCCTTGTCGGAACCCCTATCGGAACCTTTGGCCGGAACTCTGGAATGGCTGCTGCCGGAACGATCTATGTGCTGAACGGCCCGAACCTCAACCTGCTGGGGACGCGCGAGCCGGAGACCTACGGCCATGCCACCCTCGCCGACGTCGAGAAGCTGTGCGCGGACACTGCGCGCCAGTTCGGACTGACCGCCGACTGCCGGCAGTCCAACCGCGAGGGCGAGCTGATCGATTTCATCCACGAGGCTCATGCCAAGAAAGCGGCCGGCATCATCATCAACGCCGGCGGCTACTCTCATACCTCGATCGCACTGCATGACGCGCTGGTCGCGGTGAAAATCCCCGCCGTCGAGGTTCACGTCAGCAACATCCACGCCCGCGAGAGCTTCCGGGACCACTCGTTCACTGCTAAAGCCGCCTTCGCGTCACTTTGCGGTTTCGGCATCGACGGCTACCGCCTCGCGATGATCGGCCTTGCCACCAAAATCGGTGCCAAGATCGATGCAAAGGCAAAGACTTAATCGTCAATCCTGACGTTCCCCGTCACCAGACAGAGATTTCGGATCAAACAACATGGCGCGCCAGCCAGACGACAAACCAGCCGCAAAATCCAAGAGCGACTCCAAGAGCGACGACAGCGTCCTCATCCGCGAGCTCGCCCTTCTGCTTGCTGAGACCAACCTTACCGAGATCGAGATCGAACGCGCCGGCCTTCGCGTCCGGGTCGCCCGCAACATCAGCATCGCGGCCTCGGTGCCGACGGCCGTGCATGCCGTCGCCGCGCCGGCCGCAGTGGCGGTGCCTGCCGCCGCCGCGACCGACCTCGCAAAGCACCCGGGCGCCGTGCCCTCGCCGATGGTCGGTACCGCCTATTGGGCACCCGAGCCGGGCGCCAAGCCGTTCGTCGAAGTCGGCACCAAGGTCACGGCCGGGCAGACGCTTCTGATCATCGAGGCGATGAAGACGATGAACCAGATCCCGTCGCCGCGCGCCGGCACCGTGACGCAGATTCTCGTCGAGGACGGCCAGCCGGTCGAATTCGGCGAGCCGCTCGTCATCATTGAATAGCTTCCGGCAACACCAGGCGCTGCGATGTTCGACAAGATCCTCATAGCCAATCGCGGCGAGATCGCGCTGCGGGTGCTGCGCGCCTGCAAGGAGCTCGGCATCTCGACGGTCGCGGTGCATTCCACCGCCGACGCCGACGCCATGCATGTGCGGCTCGCCGACGAGAGCGTCTGCATCGGCCCGCCGCCGTCGAAGGATTCCTATCTCAACGTGCCGGCCCTGCTGGCGGCCTGCGAGATCACCGGCGCCGACGCCGTGCATCCCGGCTACGGCTTCCTGTCCGAGAATGCGCGCTTCGCCGAGATCCTCGCCGACCACAATCTGGGCTTCATCGGACCGAAGGCCGAGCATATCCGCCTGATGGGCGACAAGATCGAGGCCAAGAAGACCGCCAAGCGCCTCGGCATTCCCGTGGTCCCCGGCTCCGACGGCGCGGTGACCTCGGAGGCGGACGCGCTCGCCATCGGCAAGGAGATCGGCTTCCCGGTGCTGGTGAAGGCGGCGGCCGGCGGCGGTGGCCGCGGCATGAAGGTCGCGCACACCGAGGCCGACCTCGCGCTCGCGCTCTCGACCGCGGCCAACGAGGCGCGGTCGGCATTCGGCGACGCTTCGGTCTATCTGGAAAAGTACCTCCAGAAGCCGCGCCACATCGAGATCCAGATCCTCGGCGACGGCCGCGGTGGCGCCATCCATCTCGGCGAGCGCGACTGCTCGCTGCAGCGCCGGCACCAGAAGGTCTGGGAAGAAGGCCCCTCGCCCGTGCTCGCGGCCGCCGCCCGCGCCAGGATCGGCGAGACCTGCGCCAAGGCGATGCGGGACATGAAATATCTCGGCGTCGGCACCATCGAATTCCTCTACGAGGAAGGCGAGTTCTATTTCATCGAGATGAACACCCGCATCCAGGTCGAGCATCCCGTCACCGAAAGCATCACTGATATCGATCTGGTGCTGGAGCAGATCCGGATCGCCGCCGGCGGCGAATTGCCGGCCAAGCAGAGCGACATCGCAATCATCGGCCACGCCATCGAGTGCCGCATCAATGCGGAGAACCCGCAGACCTTCCGCCCCTCGCCCGGACGGATCACCCAATTCCATCCGCCGGGCGGTCTCGGCGTGCGGATCGATTCCGCCGTCTATCAGGGCTATGTGATCCCGCCCTATTACGACTCGCTGGTCGGCAAGCTGATCGTGCACGGCAAGACCCGCGGCGAATGCCTGATGCGGCTGCGCCGGGCACTCGACGAGATGGTGGTCGACGGCATCGAGACCACGCTGCCGCTGTTCCGCGCCCTGGTGCGCGAGCCCGACATCATCGAGGGCGACTACCACATCCATTGGCTGGAGCAGTATCTCGCCGGCCAGCCCTCCGACACCGCAAAATAGTTCGGAACCTGGTGGAACCCGGCGCCCTTTTCGAACGTATTGTAGGGTTATTGGCTTTCCACGGGGACGCGTTGAATCCCGCTTCCGTAACGAGACCGTCGTGACCCAGGTTTCACGACGCCGCTCCACGTTGCAGATCCTGCTGCTCTCGGCGGGATTTTTCGTGCTGGTCGCGATCAGCGTGGCATCGGTCCTGCTGGTCAACAAGGCGCGCGAGGACAATGCCTGGGTGGTCCACACGGTCGAGGTCGAGAGCCAGGTTGCCAACCTGCTGCTTGACGTCCGGCGCGCCGAAAGCGCGACCCGGGCCTATCTGCTGACGTCAGCACCACAATACCTGTCCGAGTACCAGTCGGCAGCGGCAGGGCTCCCGGCCGCGCTCAGCCATCTCCAGACGATGACCGTCGACAATCCGGCCCAGATCGCCAATGCCGCGAAGCTCAAGTCCGCCGTCGAGCAACGGCTGGCCGAATTCGCGCTCAGCATCGAGCGGGTCAAGAACAACGACGCCGCGACCAGCATCGACATCCTGCGCAAGGGCACGTCGTCGGACGCTCTGGAGGCGATCGCCCGGATCGGCCGCGACATGCGCAGCGAAGAGGATCGCCTGCTGGCGACGCGCACCGCGACCGCGGACAGGACCCAGGTGCTGGCCTCCTCGGTCACCATCGCCGGCTCCTGCCTGGTGCTGGCGCTCGCCGCGCTCTCGGTCGTGCTGCTCCGGCAATCCTCCCGGGCGCGCGACGAGGCCGAGGCCAACCTGCGCGACAACAACGCCAATCTCGAAACCATCGTCGACGAACGCACGGCCGACCTGCGCGAGGCCAACGAGGAGATCCAGCGCTTCGCCTACATCGTCAGCCACGACCTGCGCTCGCCACTGGTCAACATCATGGGCTTCACCAGCGAACTGGAGGAATTGCGCGGCGACATCTTCAAGCGCATCGCCACCCTGAATCGCACCGCGTCGCTCGCGCCGGCGATGCCCGAAGACGCGACCGACGTGGCCGAGCCCGAGCTCGAAGGCTCCGACAAGCGGTTATCCGACGATTTCAACGAATCGCTCGGCTTCATCAAATCGTCGATCGCCAAGATGGACCGCCTGATCACCGCGATCCTCAATCTCACGCGTGAGGGCCGCCGCGAATTCAAGCCGGAGCGGATCGACCTTCGCGAGCTGATCGACGGCATCGTCAAGACGGTGGCCCACCAGGCGTCCGAGGCCGACGCGACCATCCAGATCGGCGCGTTGCCGAATGTCGTCAGCGACCGCCTGGCGCTGGAGCAGATCTTTTCCAACCTGATCGACAACGCGCTCAAATACCTCAAGGACGGAGTGCCCGGCGAGATCTCGGTCGAGGGCCGCACCAAGCTCGGCTTCGCGATCTTCGAGATCACCGACAATGGCCGTGGCATCGATCCAAAGGACCACCAGCGCATTTTCGATCTGTTCCGCCGCGCCGGAACCCAGGACAAGCCCGGTCAGGGCATCGGGCTAGCCCACGTCCGCGCACTTGTGCGCAGACTGGGAGGCACCATGTCGGTAGCATCGGAACTTCATAACGGCAGCACATTCACGATCACGCTGCCCATCAAATGGTCAGGCAAGAACCGGGACAAAGAGTCATGAGCGATCCAGTCACCATCATCATGATCGAGGACGATGAGGGCCATGCCCGCCTGATTGAGCGGAATATCCGGCGCTCGGGTGTCAACAATGAGATCATCCCGTTCACCAACGGTACAGAGGCCGTGAACTATCTGTTCGGCAAGGATGGCACCGCGGTCGAGCGCAAGGGCCACGCTCTGCTCATCCTGCTTGATCTCAATCTGCCTGACATGACCGGCATCGATATCCTGAAGCGGGTCAAGGAGAACAAGTATCTCAAGTCGACGCCGGTGGTCGTGCTGACCACCACCGACGACAGTCAGGAGATCAAGCGTTGCTACGAACTCGGTTGCAACGTCTACATCACCAAGCCGGTGAACTACGAAAGCTTCGCCAACGCCATCCGCCAGCTTGGCCTGTTCTTTTCCGTGATTCAGGTGCCGCCAGCCTCGATATGACCAGCGCAACGCCGACACTGCTCTATATCGACGACGACGCGGCGCTGGCGCGCCTGGTCGACCGCGGGCTGACGCGCGCGGGCTACAAGGTCGTGCATGCCGCGAGCGGCCAGGAAGGCCTCGACCGGCTCGCCCAGGGCGGCATCGACGTCGTCGCGCTCGACCAGTACATGCCCGGCCTCGACGGGCTGGAGACGCTGGAGCAGATCCTCAAGATCCCGGATACGCCGCCGGTGGTGTTCGTCACCGCCTCGCAGGATTCGGCGATCGCCGTCACCGCGCTGAAGGCCGGCGCGGCGGACTATCTGGTCAAGGATGTCCGCGGCGAATTCATCCCCCTGCTCCAGGTCGCGGTCAACGGCGCGATCAAGCGCGCCGCGATCCAGAGGGCGCGCGACGAGGCCGAGGCCGAGGTGCACGCCTCGCGCGACCGCTACGCCGCGCTCGCCGCCGAGCGCGAGGTGCTGCTCCGCGAGGTCAACCATCGCGTCGGCAATTCGTTGCAGATCATCGCATCGCTGCTGCATCTGCAGGCCAATTCCGCCAACCAGAAGGACGTCAAGGCGGCGCTCACCAACGCCATGGGCCGCGTCGCCGCCGTCGCGCAGGTGCACCGCCGCCTCTATACGTCGCACGACTTCAAGACCGTGATGCTCAACCAGTATCTCGAGGCGCTGCTCGAGGATCTCAGGCGATCGGCCGAAGGCAACAAGATGTCGCGGCTGACGCTGAAGGCCGCCGCGGTCGAGATCGATCCCGACCGCGCGGTCGCGATCGGCATCATCGTCAACGAGCTGGTGATGAATGCCGTGAAGTACGCCTATCCCGACGGCGCCGGTCCGATCCATGTCGAGCTGAAGCCGGAGGCCGACGATCTGCTGCTTGCGATCAGCGACGAAGGCGTCGGTTTCTCCGACAAGACCGACCCGCGCGGCACCGGCATGGGCCAGCGCATCGTCGCGGCGATGGCCGCCAAGCTCGACGCCAGCGTCGAGCGCGACCCGGCCCACAAGGGCACCCGCTTCGTGGTACGGTTCGCCCGCGTCAGCCCGGTGCCGGCGAAATCGACCAGCGCCGCAGCAAATTAGCCCATTGCCGACCGTCGATTGATCGATTTTTCGCGTTCGGCTTAACCAGGGCGTTACCCTGTTGTTTGATCGCGGCCGGCTGGCCCGACCAGTTAAGACAAGTCTGGGCATTGTTTGCCATGCTTTTCCCCCAGCTTGGCAGGAACGGCACGCGATGTTCGGGCGCAGGGTGGTTTTCGGAAAGAAGCGGGAGACCTTGGGCGAGCCCAAGGACACCTCACGTCCGGCGCCGGACGCCGATCGCACCGCGCCGGCCTTTCACAAGATGCAGTGGGACCACCCGCAGATCGGCTCGCTGCTGCGCGATGCGGGCTTCGTGCCCGACAATGAGCACGACGCAGCGCCCACGGCCGACAATTCGCTCGCGGTGTTCGCGGCCGCCAGTCGACGCTTGCAACAGCGTACCGAGGCCTTCAACCGCGACATGGCGGCCCAATACGGCTACTGCCACGCGTTGCCTTTCCTCATCATCGACCAGAAGATCTGGGACGGGCCGCATGGCGCGTTTCTCTACGGCCAGATGGATCTGATCGGTTACGACGAGTGGAACGTGATCATGCTGGCCGGCGATCCGCAGACCACGGCGTCATGCGGCCTGGCAGCGCATCCCGGCTTCCTGCCGGCGGTGACCCAAACCATGACCGAGCATGTCATCGAGTGGAAGGCGCGGCACAGCGGCCTGCTCGAGACGTTCCGAAATGCCGGCGGCGGCGACATCCCTCGCGAGCAACATGAGATCGACAAGGACGCGCTACGCAGGGAGATCATCGACAAGGCCGGCTGGATGAAGCCGCGCATCATCGATGAGCTCCAGCGCAGGGGCTAGAGCATCATCCGAACGGCGCGAATCCGCTTTGCCAGCAGCTCAAGCTGCGCATTCAATCGGGCCGGTCGCGGTGCCGCCGCGTGCGGTACGGCCGGCAATCCGGGCACGGCTGACCGAAGATCACCTGCGACGGATACGGCCGCGCCGAGTGCTGCGGCGTCGCGCCGAACAGTCCCGCGGCCCCGAACCCGGCGCTGAAGGGATCGCTGGCAAAGCTGCCCGGGAAGTAGCCGTTGCTCCGGAAATCGCGGTGGTCATCCCTGCCGTCGAAATACGCACCGCCGGTGCTGCCGTAGCGCAGCGGCCGGTCCTGCGCCGATGCGGCGGCCGCGCTGAGCGCGACGGCGGCGCAGGCGATCAGTCCCCTCAAGGCGATCATGGTCGAGGCCCTCATTGCCGAACGGTCCCCCAATCGCCCTTCCAGCCGATCAGGCGTCCCTTGCCGAATTGCAGGTAGAGCCCGTCGCTACGCCGCGACAGCACGCTGCCCCTGACATTGGGCAGCGCGACGAACATTTC
Organism: Bradyrhizobium sp. UBA2491; assembly: GCF_002341725.1. Taxonomy (NCBI): domain Bacteria; kingdom Pseudomonadati; phylum Pseudomonadota; class Alphaproteobacteria; order Hyphomicrobiales; family Nitrobacteraceae; genus Bradyrhizobium; species Bradyrhizobium sp. UBA2491. The sequence continues at coordinate 11,993 of NZ_DDOP01000036.1, read as the reverse complement.
ATTGCCGGGCGTGCCGCGCACGTAACTCAGCGGAACACCGAGCGACTGGCTGGCCTGGTCGGCGCTCATGCCGAAGCTGAGCGGAACGCCGTTGGGAGCGCCCTGCTGTGCCCGCGCCGGGCCGGCCGGCGCGCCCAACGCGACGATCAGGGCAATGACGAGAACTGTTGCGAACCGCTGCATCACCGACCTCACTGCGCCGTCGCCGCAAGCATGCCGGACGGCGTCCAGCCGCCGCCGAGCGCCTGGAACAGGCTGCTCGCGGCAAGCAGCTTGTTGAGCCGGACCGTAACCAGATTGTTCTCGGCCGTGAACAGCGTCTGCTGCGCCTGTAGCACCGTGATGAGATTGACCGTGCCGCCGCGCAACTGCGTCTCGGCGACCTCGAACGCCTTGCGCGACGCCGCCACGACATCGGCTTGCAGGCGTTCCTGCAACGTGTACTTTTGCAGCGCGATCAGCGCCTTCTCGACGTCGGCGAAGGCCGACAGCACCGCCTTGCGATAGGCCTGCAAGTATTGCAATTGCTGGCCCTTGGCGAGCTTGAGCTGGCTCTCCAGCAGGAAGCCGTCGAACAGCGGCTGGGTCAGCCCGGCGGCGAGCGTGTAGTACCAGCCGCCCGGCGCGAACAGCGAGGCGAGCGCGGCGCTCTGGAAGCCGGTCGTGCCGGTGAGCTGGATCTGCGGGAAGAACGCCGCGCGCGCCGCATCGACGCTGAAATTGGAGGACGCCAGTTGCGCCTCGGCCTGGCGCACGTCAGGCCGCTGGTAGAGCAGTTCGGACGGCATCCCGGGCGTCACCCGCGGCACCGCGATCTGCGTCGTGGAGCCGCCGCGCACGCTGAAATCGGCCGGCGCGCGCGCCACCAGCACGGCGAGCGCGGCGATGTTCTGCCCGACCGTCACCTCGAGCGGCGGGATCGCCGCGCGCTGGGTCGCGACCAGCGCCTCCTGCTGCGACAGATCGAGCTGCGAGGCGGTGCCGCCGGCGAATTGCGACTTGATCAGAGCGAGGATGCGCTCGGCCGCCGCCAGGTTGCGGCGGGTGACCTTGATCTGGTCCTGGGCCGCCAGCACCTGGAAATAGGTGTTGGCGACCGTCGCCATCGTGCTCAGCGCGACCACTTCGCGATTGTAGCGGGCACTGGTCGCGCTCTCCTCCGACGCCGACAGCGTCGCGCGATTCTTGCCCCAGAAATCCACGATATAGCTCGCGCTCAGGCCGAGACTGTATTGCGAGAAGGTGCCGCTGCCGCCGAGCGACGAGCTCGATCCCGCCGCGACGCGCTGGCGTTCGGCATTGGCCGATCCGGACAGCGACGGCAGCAGCGCGGCGCCGGAGACGCCGGCCTGCGCATCGGCCTGCACGATCTGGGCGATCGCCACGGCAATATCGAGATTGTAGAGCTGCGCGGATTCCATCAAGCCGGTCAGCTCGGGCGAGCGAAAGCCGCGCCACCAGGCGAGCGCCGGCACGGCCGCGTCCGCATCGCCCTTGGCAGCGGCGCGATAGCTCGCCGGCACTTCGAGATTGAGCTCGGGCCGCTCCGCGCCGGGAATGCAGCCGGACAGGCCGAGACCGATCCCGACAAGCGTCAGCAACGCGGGACGCCGGCGCTTCTCGCCAACCGCAGCGGCGCGCGGAAACCGGACCGATTTCCGCAACATTTGAAGACTTCGCGATGCTGCAACTGTCGGCATTTACTCGCCCGGTTGAAGTGAGGAGCCCGGCCGCCGCAATGCGCCGCCCTGGCGGACGCGTTGGGCCCACAGGCGGAACCGATCCAGATAGAGATAGATGACCGGCGTCGTGTAGAGCGTCAGGACCTGGCTCAGGATCAGGCCGCCGACAATGGCGATGCCGAGCGGCTGCCGCAGCTCGCCGCCATCGCCCATCCCGATCGCCAGCGGCACGGCACCGAGCAGTGCGGCCATCGTCGTCATCATGATCGGACGGAAGCGCAACAGGCATGCTTCCCTGATCGCCTCGAGCGGCTCCAGCCCGCGCCTGCGTTCCGCATCCAGCGCAAAGTCGATCATCATGATGGCGTTCTTCTTCACAATACCGATCAGCAGGATGACGCCGATCAGCGCCATGATACTGAACTCGGTCTTGAATGCCATCAGCGCCAGCAAGGCACCCACACCTGCGGAGGGCAGTGTGGACAAGATGGTCAGGGGGTGGACGTAGCTCTCATAGAGCACGCCCAGCACGATATAGATCGTGATCACGGCCGCCAGGATCAGGAACGGCTGGTTGCTCAGGGAATCCTGGAACGCCTTGGCGGAGCCCTGGAAGGTGCCACGGATCGTGGCCGGAACGCCGATCCGGTTCATGGTCGCCTCGATGCTGGCGACCGCGGTGCTGAGCGACACGTTCGGCGGCAGGTTGAACGAGATGGTGTTGGCGACCAAAAGCCCTTGATGATTGACCGCGAGCGGCGTCGCGCCTTGCTTGAAGGCAGCGACCGCCGAGAGCGGGATCATGGTCTCGCTGCTGGTCGAGACCGCCGACCCGGTCGAGGCCGCCCCTTTCCCGGTCGAGCCGATCGAATTGGTGGCCTGGTTGCGCGCGGCCTGCGCATTGGCCGAGCTGGCCGCGCTCGAGGTCCCCGACGCCACCACGGTGCCCGCGACCGCATTGGTCGATTGCGACCCGCCGACCGATGCGCCCGAGGTGCTGATATAGACGTCCTTCAGCGTCTCCGGGTTCTGCCAGTAGCGCGGCGCCACCTCCATGATGACGTGGTACTGGTTGCGTGCGACATAGATCGTCGACACCTGACGCTGGCCGAAGGCATCGTAGAGCGTGTTGTCGATCTGGCTGACCGTGATGCCGAGCCGGGCCGCGGCGTCACGGTCGATCACGAGGTCGGACTCCAGGCCCTTGTTCTGCTGGTCGCTGTTGACGTCGGCAAGGTTCGGATCGCGCTGCAAGGCCGCCGCGATCTTCGGCGTCCAGTCATTGAGCTCCTCCAGCGTCGAGCCCTGCAATGTGTATTGATACTGCGCGTTCGAGGCCCTGCCCCCGACCCGGATGTCCTGCACCGCCTGTAGGAACAGGCTCGCGCCGGGCACCACCGCCATCTCCCGACGCAGCCGCGCGATCACGCCGTCGGCGCCGAGCTTGCGCTGGTCGAGCGGCCGCAGCGACACGAACACGAATCCGGAATTGGTCTGCCCGCCGCCGGTGAAGCCGACCACGGTCTCCACCGCCGGATCGCGCTTGATGATACCGACGAACTGCGCGAGCTTCTGCTGCATCAGCTGGAATGACACGCTCTGGTCGGCCTGGATCGAACCGACCAGCCGTCCGGTGTCCTGCTGCGGGAAGAAGCCCTTCGGGATCACGTTGTAGAGATAGAAATTGAGGCCGAACACCGCCGCCAGCACCAGCATCACCGACAGCGGATGTTGCAGCGCCGCGGTCAATGTCCGGCGGTAGAAATTCAGCATCGCCTCGAAGAAGCGCTCACTCGCCCAATAGAGCCGCCCGTGGCCGCCGTGGTCCGGCTTGAGCAATACGGCGCACATCATCGGCGTGGTCGCCAGCGAGACCGCGAGCGAGATCAGGATCGAGATCGAGATCGTCATCGCGAATTCGCGGAACAGCCGTCCGACGATGCCGGCCATCAGCAGAATGGGAATGAACACCGCGATCAGCGAGATGCTCATCGACAGCACGGTGAAGCCGACCTCGTTGGCGCCCTTCAGTGCCGCCTCGAGCGGGCTCAGGCCTTCCTCGATGTAGCGGGTGACGTTCTCCAGCACCACGATAGCGTCGTCGACCACGAATCCGGTCGCCACCGTCAGCGCCATCAGCGACAGATTGTCGAGGCTGTAGCCGAACAGGTACATCGCACCGAAGGTCGCGACCAACGATACCGAGACCGCCACCACCGGAATGAACGTGGCACGCCCGCTGCGCAGGAACGCGAACACCACGACGACAACCAGAAAGACCGCCAAGATAAGCGTTCGCTCGACATCCTTGAGCGAGGTGCGGATGGTCGTCGAGCGGTCCACCGCCAGGCCGATGTCGATCGCCGGCGACACCGAGGCCTTCAGCTGCGGCATCAGCGCCTTCACCAGGTCGACGGTCGAGATGATATTGGCGTTGGGCTGGCGGTAGAGGATGACCAGCACCGCCGGCTTGCCGTCGGCAAGCCCTGCGTTGCGCAAATTCTCGACGCCGTCGGTCACCTCGCCGACGTCGGAGAGATGGACCGGCGCGCCATTGCGGTAGGCTACGATCAGCGACTGATAGTCGGCGGCCTTGTTGGCCTGGTCGTTGGCATAGACCTGGTAGCGCTGGTCGCCGACATCGATGCCGCCCTTCGGGCTGTGCGCGTTGGCGTTCGACAGCGCGGCACGGACGTCCTCGAGACCGATGCCGTATTTGTAGAGCGCCTGCGGGATCAGGTCGACGCGGACGGCGGGCAGCGAGCTGCCGCCGACCACGACCTGGCCGATGCCGTCGACCTGCGACAGCTTCTGCGCCAGCACCGTGGACGCAGCGTCGTACAGATCGCCGCGCGTCATCGTATCCGAGGTCAGTGTCAGGATCAGGATCGGCGCGTCGGCCGGATTGACCTTGCGGTACGTCGGATTGCTGCGCAGGCTGGTCGGCAGATCGGCTCGCGCCGCGTTGATCGCGGCCTGCACGTCACGCGCCGCGCCGTCGATGTCGCGATTGAGGTTGAATTGCAGCGTGATCCGGGTCGAACCGACCGAGCTCGACGACGTCATCTCGCTGACGTCGGCGATCTGGCCGAGATGCCGCTCCAGCGGACTTGCGACCGTGGTCGCGACATCCTGGGGGCTCGCGCCCGGCAGTGTCGCCTGCACCGAGATGGTCGGGAAATCGACCGCCGGCAGCGGCGACACCGGCAGCTTGAAGAACGCGACAATGCCCGCCGCCGCGAGCCCGAACGTCAGTAACGTCGTTGCGACCGGCCGGCGGATGAATGGCGTTGACGGCTCCATGGCTCAACGCGACCCGCTCGCCTCGCCGACCTCGCTCCCGCGCCCGGCGAACCGCAGCGCGAGCCGATCGAACCAGAGATAGATCACCGGCGTCGTGAACAGGGTCAGCAACTGGCTCACCAGGAGGCCGCCGACGATGGAGATGCCGAGCGGATGGCGGAGCTCGGAGCCGGCGCCGCTGCCGATCATCAGCGGCAGCGCACCGAGGACGGCAGCCATCGTCGTCATGATGATCGGCCGGAACCGCAACAGGCAGGCCTGGTAGATCGCCTCCCGCGGCGGCTTGCCCTCGTTGCGCTCGGCATCGAGCGCGAAGTCGATCATCATGATCGCGTTCTTCTTCACGATGCCGATCAAGAGGATGATGCCGATGATCGCGATGATGGTGAGATCCTGCCCAGCCATCATCAGCGCCAGCAACGCGCCGATGCCCGCCGAGGGCAGCGTCGAGAGGATGGTCAGCGGATGGATGAAACTCTCATAGAGCACGCCAAGTACGATATAGACCGTGATGATCGCGGCCAGGATCAGGAACAGCTGGTTGGAGAGCGACGATTGGAACGCCAACGCCGCGCCCTGGAAGCTCGTGATCATGCCGAGCGGCTGGTTGATGTCGAGCTGCGCCTGCTTGATCGCCGTCACAGCGCCGCCGAGCGAGGCGCCCGGCGCGAGATTGAACGACACGGTCGCCGACGGGAATTGGCCGAGATGCGAGACCTGCAACGGCGCGGTCTCGACCCGCATCTTGGCCATGACGGATAGCGGAACCGGCGTCGAGCCCACCGATGACGGCAGATAGATCGACGACAGCGAATCCAGCGAATTCTGCAACGACGGATCGGCCTCCAGGATCACCCGGTACTGGTTCGAATTTGTGAACACCGTGGAGACGATGCGCTGGCCGTAGGAATCATACAGCGCATTGTCGATGGTCGCCGGCGTGATGCCGAAGCGGGCGGCCTGGTCGCGGTCGATGTCCACGAAAACCGAAAGGCCTTGCGCTGCGATATCGCTGCTGACATCGGCGAGCTCGGGCAGTTCCCGCAGCTTGTCGACCAGCTTCGGCGTCCATTCCGCGAGTTCGTTCGGATCGGCGTCCTGCAAGATGAACTGATACTGCGTCCGGCTCACCGTGCCTTCGATGGTCAGGTCCTGCACCGGCTGCATGTAGAGCGTGATCCCGGTCAGATCAGCCGTGCTGGCCTTGATCCGGTCCATCACGGTCGCGACGCCGGCCTTGCGCTGCTCATGCGGCTTCAGATTGATCAGGATGCGGCCGCTGTTGAGCGTGGTGTTGGTGCCGTCGACGCCGATGAACGACGACAGGCTCTCGACGTCGGGGTCTTTCAGGATCGCGCTGGCGAGCCGCTGCTGCCGCTCGGCCATCGCCGCGTAGGAGACCGATTGCGGCGCCTCGGAGATCGCCTGGATCACGCCGGTGTCCTGCACCGGAAAGAAGCCCTTGGGGATGACGACGTAGAGCAGCGCGGTGAGACCGAAGGTGGCGAGCGCCACCAGCAGCACCAGCGGCTGGCGGTCCAGCACCCAGTTGAGCATCCGGCCGTAGACCGCGATGATGGCGTCGAACCCTTCCCGGCTGAGCCGCTGGAAGGTGTTCTCGCGCGCCATGCTCTCCGGCTTCAGCAGCTTGGCGCAGGCCATCGGCACCAGTGTCAGCGACACCACGGCGGAGATCAGGATCGTGACCGACAGCGTGATCGCGAACTCGCGGAACAGGCGGCCGACGACGTCGCCCATGAACAACAGCGGGATCAGCACCGCGATCAGCGACACCGTCAGCGAGATGATAGTGAAGCCGATCTGCTCGGAGCCCTTCAGGGCCGCCTCGAGCGGGCTTTCGCCCTCCTCGATGTAGCGCGAGATGTTCTCGATCACGACGATGGCGTCGTCGACCACGAAGCCGGTCGCGATCGTCAGCGCCATCAGCGACAGATTGTTCAGGCTGAAGCCGAACAGATACATCGCTCCCAGGGTGCCGACCAGCGAGAGCGGCACCGACAGGCTCGGGATCAGCGTGGCGCGGGTCGAGCGCAGGAACACGAAGATCACCAGCACGACCAGGACCACCGCCAGCGACAGCTCGTATTCGACGTCGCGGACCGAGGCCCGGATCGTCACGGTACGGTCGGTCAGGATGTTGAGGTCGATCGCGGCCGGCAGCGTCGCCTGCAATTGCGGCAGCAGGTCCTTGATGCCTTGCACGACCGAGATGACGTTGGCACCGGGCTGGCGCTGGATGTTGAGGATGATCGCCGGCGTCTCATTCATCCAGGCGCCGAGCTTGTCGTTCTGGGCGCCGTCGACGACGTTGCCGACGTCGGACAGGCGCACCGGCGAGCCGTTCTTGTAGGCGATGATCAGCGACTGGTAGTCGCTGGCATTGCGGATCTGGTCGTTGGCGTTGATCGTGTAGGCGCGCATCGGGCCGTCGAAATTGCCCTTCGGCGTGTTGACGTTAGCATTGCCGAGCGTGGTGCGGAGATCGTCGATGTTGAGGCCGTAGGCCGCGAGCTTGCGGATGTCGGCCTGGATGCGCACCGCGGGCCGCTGGCCGCCGCTGATGCTGACGAGGCCGACGCCGGGCAGTTGCGAGATCTTCTGCGCCAACCTTGTGTCGACGAAGTCCTGCACCTGCGTCAGCGGCATGGTCTTCGACGTCAGACCGAGGGTGAGGATCGGCGCGTCAGCCGGATTGACCTTGGCGTAGATCGGCGGCGCCGGCAGGTCCGTCGGCAGCAGATTGCCGGCGGCGTTGATCGCGGCCTGCACCTCCTGCTCGGCGACGTCGAGCGAGATCGACAGGCCGAATTGCAGGGTGATCACCGACGAGCCCGCCGAGCTCACCGAACTCATCTGGTTCAAATTCGGCATCTGACCGAACTGGACCTCGAGCGGCGCCGTCACCGACGATGTCATCACGTCCGGGCTTGCGCCCGGATAGAAGGTCTGAACCTGGATGGTCGGATAGTCGACCTCCGGCAACGCCGCGACCGGCAGAAATCTGAACGCCAGCATGCCCGACAGCATGATGGCGATCATCATCAGGGTCGTCGCCACCGGCCGCAGGATGAATGGCCGAGACGGGTTCATTTGGTCTGCCCGTCCTCGGACCGTTTGTGCTTGCCGCCTCCCGCCTTGTCGGGAGCGGCGCCGGCCTTGCTGTCTCCGGTGCCGCCTGCCTTGTCGCCCCCGCTGGCCGGCCCCTTGGCCGCGCCGGCCGGGCTGGCGGTATCGGCCGCGGAGCGCACCACCACCTTGGCGCCCTCGCGCAGCTTGTCGGCGCCGTCGATCACGACGCGGTCGCCGGGCACCAGCCCGGACAACACCTCGACCCGGTCACCATCGGTGACGCCGAGCTTCACCGGCCGCACCGAGACCGTGCTGTCGGCATTGACGAGGTAGACGAAGGTGCCCGGGACGCCGCGCTGGATTCCCGCCGTCGACATCGTCGTGGCGTCCTTGTGGGTGTCGAGCAGCAGGCGGATGTTGACGAACTGGTTCGGATACAGCGAGCGATCCTGGTTCTCGAACTGGGCGCGCAGCTTGATCGTGCCGGTGGTCGGATCGATCTGGCTGTCGAAAGTCTGGAGCGAGCCGTCGGCGAGCTTGGTGGCGCCGCTGCGGTCATAGGCCGCCGTCGGCAGCACGGCGCCCTCCTTCAGCCGCTTCTTGACCGCTTGCAGATTGTCTTCCGGCAGCGTGAACAGCACGCTGATCGGCTCGAGCTGCGTGATCACGACCAGACCATTGGTGTCGCCCGGCGTCACGTAGTTGCCGAGATCGACCTGACGCAGTCCGACCCGCCCGTTGATCGGCGACACGATGTGACAATACGCCAAGTTCACCTCGGCCGACTTCACGGCGGCGCGGTCGGCTTCGACCGTGCCTTGATACTGCGCGACCAGCGCGACCTGGGTATCGAGCGTTTGATGCGGCACCGCGTTCTGGGTGGCGAGGTTCTGGTAGCGCGTGAGATCGACCTGGGCGCCCTTCAGCTGCGCCTCGTCGCGCGCCAGATTGCCCTTGGCCTGCGCCAGCGTCGCCTCATAGGGCCGCGAATCGATCTCGGCGATCAGGTCACCCTTCTTGACCTCGTCGCCTTCCTTGAAATCGATCTTCATCAGGTAGCCGCTGATCTGGCTCCTGATCGTCACGGTGGCGAGCGAGGTCACGGTGCCGAGCGCATTGAGGCTGACGCCGATATCGCCCTTGCCGATCGTCTCCGGCACGATCGACATCGGCCCGGCATTGCGGCCGCCCCCGGCCTGTTGCGGCGCGGCCTGCTGGCGCGTCCACCAGACGATGCCGGCGAGCACCGCCAGCACGAGTAATCCCGTCAGTATCCCCGGCCAGCGCGACGCTCGCCTGACGGGTCCAGGTGCGACGATCGACGGGTCTTTGATCTGCTGGTCCATAACCTGCCCACGAAGAAACACGAATGAGCTCGCGCAGCTCTATGTGTCCCCTAGAGCCGGCGCGCGCCGCACGCGAGGAAGCATTTTGAACGCTTCCGTCTGACAAAGCGCGTTAAGATTCGGAAAGGATGGCCCCTCCTTCCCGGTCGAGCGCTGTTTCACGCCGGATTGTGGCTATTTTACCCGATCGACTGTAGCCAGGGCAACACGATCAGCAACAATCCGGCAAAGTAGATCACGCCGAAGATCAGCCCGAACTTCCAGAAGTCGCCTTTGCCGATATAGCCGCTGCCGTAATACATCGGCGCCGGTCCGGTGGCATAGGGCGAGATCACGCCCATCAGCCCCAGCGAATAGACGCACAGCAGCATCAAGGTCTGCACCGGCAGGCCCGGAATGCTGGAGCCGACCGCCAGCACCACCGGCAGCACGGCTGCCGTATGCGAGGTGATGCTCGAGAAGAAATAGTGGATCCAGAAGAAGAACGACACCAGCAGGATGATTCCGGCGAGCGGCGACGTGCCGGAGAGCGGCTTGGCGTACGCCTCGGCCACCCATTTGATGAAGCCGATCTCGTTGAGCCCCGACGACAGCGTGAGCAGCGAGGTGAAATAGAAGAAGACCTCCCAGGCACTCTTCTCCGCGACGATGTCCTCGAACGCGATCACGCCGGTCAGCAGCATCAGCGAGATCACCACGAACACGACGGTGGTCGCATTGATGAAGTTCGAACCGAGCAGCGGCACGCTGATATTGGGATTGGAGCCGCAGATCCACAGGAACATCGCGAGCAGCACCAGCACCGCCATGATCCATTCCTGCCGCGACGGCGGCCCCATCTTGGCGATCTCGCCTTGGCTCCAAGTGACGATCTCCGGGCTCTCCTTGATCTCCGGGCGGCAGATCACATAGCTGAGCAGCGGCACCAGCAGCAGCAACAGGATTCCGAGCGGCGCGAAGCCGATGAACCATTGCGACCAGCCGACCTCGATATTGACGAGCTTCTTGGCGATCGAAAGCGCGGCAGCATTCGGCGCCAGCGCGGTCAGGAAAAGCGAACTGGTGACGGCGGTGGTCGCGAACGCCGTCCACATCACGAAGGTGCCGATCTTGCCTGCGGTCGGGCCGGGCTCGGAGCCATAGATGCGCGGAATGTTGCTGACGATCGGATAGATCGTGCCGCCCGAGCGCGCGGTGTTGGACGGCGTCGCCGGCGCCAGCACCAGATCGGAGAATGCCACCGCATAGCCGAGCCCGATGGTGCGCCGGCCGAGCCCGCGCACCAGCAGCAGCGCCAGCCTGCGGCCGAGCCCGCTCTTGCGATAGCCGATCGAGAACACGAAGGCGCCGACGATCAGCCACACCGTGCTCTCGGAAAAGCCGCTCAGCATCCAGCGCAGCGACTTGTTCGGGTCGGGCTCGACATAGCCGCCGACGCCGGCAACGGTGAGGCCGATCAATCCGACCGCGCCGACCGGCATCGATTCGAGGATCAGCCCGGTGATGACGGCGGCGAACACCGCGAAATAATGCCACTGATTGGCGTTCAGCCCGGCCGGCACCGGGACCAGATAGATCACCAGCCAGACCAGCAATGGCGCAAACGTCCGCCATGACGATTTCATGCAGCGTCCCCTCACGTGTTTTGATTTGTCGGGCGTGCGAGCCGCCTGTCCCGGGCGGTGCCGCCATCTTTTTGTTGCAATCTAGCACGGCCGCGCCGCCCGTCGCGGGCAAGTCCGGCCGAATGGCGCGGCTTGTGGAGGAACCGATCGGTTTCGTCAACACGTCAGGACCCCGTAGCAGCCCCCATCGCAAGACCGGTCGCGCTTTGCTATTCTCGCGGCCATGACGTCACGCGACTCCGCCGCCTCCGAGATCACGCCCGAGGTGCTGCTGCGCGCCTATGCCTGCGGCATCTTCCCGATGGCGGAGAGCGCCGACGATCCGACGCTGTTCTGGGTCGAGCCGGAATTGCGCGGCGTGATTCCGTTCGATGGCTTCCGCGTCGCCTCCCGCCTGGCGCGCACCGTTCGCTCGGATGCCTTCACCGTCACCGTCGATACCGCGTTCAAGGCCGTGATCGCCGGCTGCGCGGCGCCGCAGCCGGGCCGCGACGACACCTGGATCAACAAGCGGATCCGCGATCTCTATCTCGGGCTATACACGTCGGGCCACTGCCACAGCGTCGAGGTCTGGCAGGACGACAATCTGGTCGGCGGCCTCTATGGCGTCAGCCTCGGCCGCGCCTTCTTCGGCGAGAGCATGTTCCACACCGCGCGCGACGCCTCGAAGGTCGCGCTGGTGCATCTGGTGGCACGGCTGATCGCGGGCGGCTTCGAACTGCTCGACACGCAATATGTCACCGAGCATCTCAAGACGTTCGGCGCGGTCGAAATCTCGCGCCGCCGCTATCGCACGCTGCTCGACAAGGCGATATCGGGCGCGCCGGCGGATTTCCGCAAGCTCGACACCACGCAGCCGGTCACGGGCGAGCAGGCGCTGGCGATCATCACTGAACGCAATTGAATTCGTAACCCGGATGCAGAGGCGTAGCCCGCATGAGCGAAGC